>JAAYMM010000024.1 GCA_012521335.1 Bacillota bacterium
GTAGAGGTCTTTTCTTCTCCAACTACCGTGACACCAATGGAGCGGTTAACGTCTATGGCCTATGTGGTTTCTCAACTCATTGGCCAGGAGGACATTGTCAAGGTACGCCCTCTTTAACGCTTACGCACAATGGGCAACTAAGACTAACAAAAAACGTTCGCTCCGGTTGGTTTAACCTAGGCAGATTGAGGTGTACCATAGTCTTGGGGGGTATGAAAAGGATGAGAAGTTCGAGGGATAACATTGCGGCTAACCTCCGCTACCTCCGCGACCGCAGTGGGCTCACTCAGGAACAGGTGGCAGAGCAGATCGGCGTTTCCCGGCAGGCAGTGGCCAAATGGGAAAAGGGGGAGAGTCTGCCTGACATTCTCAACTGCGAAGCCTTGGCCGATCTCTTCGATGTTTCTCTACAGGATCTGGTGCGCCACGATCCAGAGCGAGAGGGGATGCCCATCCCGCCCCGCAACAAGCATATCTTCGGCGTGGTGACCCTGGGGGAGCGCGGCCAAATCGTGCTGCCCAAGAAAGCTCGGGACGTTCTAAACCTGCAGCCCGGTGATACCCTGGTGGTCTTGGGCGACACTAATCCCATGACCAAGGGTATTGCCCTCATCGACACCCGGACGTTCATGCAGATCACTGGGGCCGTCCTGGGGGATATTCTTCCAAGCAAAGGGGACTGATGCACATGCTCGTGGTACGAGATCTCACGAAACGCTATCCTAAGTTCACTCTGCAGCAGGTGAGCTTTGCCCTGCGGCCAGGCAGGATCATGGGCTTAATCGGGAAAAACGGTGCGGGCAAGACCACCACTCTAAAGAGCATTCTGAACCTGGTACGGCCCGACGGTGGTCAGGTAGAGATGTTCGGGCAAGATTTCTACAGCCATGAGGAGAGCTGCAAGCAGCACATTGGTGTCGTTCTGGGCGGGGTGGACTTCTACAAACACAAGAAGCTCGCCCAGATCACAGAGGTGACCAAACGTTTCTACGCCAACTGGGATGATCGGGCCTATGCCAAGTATTTAGAGATGTTTGACCTGGATCCGGACAAACGGGTCCATGAGCTCTCTTCCGGCATGGAGGTCAAATTCATGGTGGCCTTGGCCCTATCTCATCAGGCCAAACTGCTCATCTTCGATCAGCCCACCAGTGGACTGGATCCTGTGGCCCGGGATGATCTGCTCCTGCTCTTTCGGGAGCTGGTGCGGGACGGATCGAGGAGCATCCTCTATTCCACCCACATTACCTCGGATCTGGAGAAATGTGCCGATGATATCACCTACATCAAGGACGGCAAGCTGCTGCGCAGTGGCGAAAAGCAGGAGTTCATCCGCTCGTTTCAAGCGCTCAAAGAGCCCGGCGAAGATGGAGAGCTCACCTTGGAAGAGATCATGATCCGCAGCGAGAGGAGGCGTTACCGTGTCTAACCTGCTGTACAAGGAACTGCGTCTGGCCGCGCACCCCAATCTGTATATCTTTGCGCTGCTGGGCATGTTGGTCTTGGTTCCTGCCTACCCCTACGGGATGGTCTTCATCTTTGGCTGTCTGGGGCCTTATCTCACCATGTTGTACGGACGGGAGACCAATGACCTCTATTTCACTGCCCTGCTGCCTGTGCGCAAGCGGGATATTGTTAAAGGGAAGTGTCTGCTCTTTGCCACGGCCCAGCTGGGCCAGGTGCTCATCTCGCTCCCCTTTGCCTTTTTGCGCACCAGGCTGCTGCCGGCTGGCAACCCTGCGGGGCTGGAAGCTAATGCCGCTTATTACGGCTTCGGCTTTCTGGTTTACGCCATCTTCAACTTCGTTTTTCTCACCGAGTTTTTCAAAAGCGGCTACAAAGTGGGGCGAGCCTTTCTGCTGGCACTGGTCCCCGCTGTGTTGGTGGTTTTGACCATGGAGGTTTTGGCCCATGTGCCAGCTTTGGCTTGGCTGGACAGTGTTCAGGGCGCGGACCTGCTGCGCCAGCTGCCTATTCTCCTCGGCGGTATAGGGATCTATGCCGTGGCTATGCTCTTAACCCTGCGCCTAGCGGCAAAACGTTTTGAGCAGGTGAATCTGTAAGTGGTATAAGGTGCGTTAGAATATGAAGCAAACACCGTTCCACGTCGGGAACGGTGTTTGCGGTAAGCCTCTTCACCTGCCCTAAAATCCAAAGTGCAACGGATGGTAAACATCTCTGTGATAATCCTTGCATTGAATGTTCGTGCAGTAGAACCAGCCATCCCCTTTGGACGAAGGAACCATGCTCCAGTGGAAGCATGTGTAGCACAGCTCGCCGTCCTTTTGATACTCGCCTGTCGCCGCTTCCAGCTCCCTATCGGAGAGTTCGCGGGTCTGCGCTTGAAGAGCCCCCAGGAGTTGCTGAGCTTCGGGTTTCGTAAGCTCCGCCCCGAGGGTTTCTGCCAACTCCATAATCTCTTCTGCTGTCTGGCACTGCAGCGCCTTTTTCACTACTTCACTGCGCTGATCCCCTAGGTTCTTAAGCCGTTGCGCAGGGTTCACCGGTCAAACCTCCCCTTACTCTCTGCTAGTGTATCGAGCGTTTTGCCGCAACACTACGCTGTCAGCTTAGCCAATCCTGCCTGTTTTGCGGTGCGGGAGTTACCATTTGGGTTACCATCTAGCTTTTGCTGGACAATTAGAATTACTTACTAAAAAAGCCATTGACTTTACTGTGGTGCAGTGACATAATGTGTCTTGTGGGCAAAACACAGTATCACCAGAAGCAGTCTTATGCAAAGAACTGGTACCCATTATTCATTCGCAATCCTTATTTGTGCACAGCAGACACAGCCGCACTGCCCACACCCCAAGTGCTCGTAAATAGCCAGTTGGGTATCGAGAGCCCATCCCTTTCGGGAAGAAGCGGCTCTTTATTTTGTTCGAAAGGGATGTCGATGGTTTTGCACTTTCCTGACGATGCGCTGTTGGGTATCATGGCTGCTCTGGATGAGGATACGCTGGCCCACTGCAGCAGGGTTCAAACCCTGGCGCTCACTTTGGGAGAACTAATGGGCTTAACGCCTGCCGAACTTTTGGATCTGAACAGAGGAGCCTATCTCCACGACGTTGGTAAGCAGTACCTTCCAGAAAGAATACTCAGAAAGAAAGCACCCCTAACTCCTCAGGAGTGGGAGCTCATTGAGCTGCACCCCCGCTGGGGTTACGGGTTGGCCGAAGCATGGGGCTTGAGCCCCGGTGTGAACAGGATTATCCTGGAGCACCACCTGTGGGCTAACGGGCAGGGCGGTTATCCTCAGGAGCTCATGGGCAGCAAACCTGGTCTGCTCACGCAAATCGTCACCGTAGCCGATGTGGTGGATGCCATGAGCAGCCACCGGCCCTACAGACAAGCTCTAGACCTGGCCGTAGGTCTGGAATACCTGGAAGAACACGCTGGAACCATATTCAACTCAGACATCGTCGCCTTATTCAAAGCGGAAATATACCCCTTCTTACGCCATTCTGGCTGAAATAGAATACCTCCCTCATGCGAAAATGGAGCCTTTAGGGCTCCTTTTCCGTTCGTGCCTGCGCCGGTGGAACTGGAACGTTGGGCCAGCGGTTACGTGCAGCATCTCCTGGTCAAAGCGCCAGAACGGGCCCGTTCTCTGCTCTTTCCTCGCGCGGCAACTGCCTCTGCTGAAGTTTTCTGCTGCGCACGCAAGGAGTACAACCCGCTTAAGCGAATGTAAACGATCACCTTGAAAAAAATGGAAGTTTGGAACGGATGGGGAACACTGGAGGGAAAGCGTAGGGGTAACGGGTTCGGCTATAACCAGGGAGGTGCCTTCCGTGCGGGGAAGTATTGGGGCAAAAATCAGTGTCTTAGTGGCTGTCTTGGTGATCGTGATCAGTGCTGGGCTGGGGCTGGTGGCGTATCAGGTTGGTTCATCCGCAGTGATTCAGCAGGTTGAACAAGCACTGCTCATGGAAGCAGAAGAAGCGGTTCATTACCTTCAGAGCAGGTTCGATGTACAGCTCACCGCTCTCCAAGCCATCGCGGCCAGGCCGGAGATCAAGAGCATGGATTGGAATGTTCAGGAACCAGTGCTCCAGGCAGAACTCAAGCGGCTGGGCTTGTACCTGGCCATTGGCGTCGTGGATCCTACCGGCCTTGCCCGCTACACGGATGGTGCCACAGCGAGCCTAGGCGACCGCAACTACGTTATCCAAGCTATGCAGGGCCGTTCAGTGGTATCAGATCTTCTGGTCAGCCGGGTCACGAACAGCCTGGTGCTCATGTATGCGGTGCCCATCGAAGACAATGGGCGAGTAGTGGGCGTGCTGGTGGGCAGGCGGGATGGAACCGCGCTTATGGAAATTACGGACCGCTTGGGCTATGGAGAAAACGGCTGGGCGATTATCTTGTCTCCTGATGGCACTCTGTTCGCCCATCCCGATCGCGACTACGTCCTGCAGCAGAGGAACCTGTTCACAGACCAGGGAGACTTGGCAGAATCTGGGCGAGCCGTCAAGGAATTGGGAATTGGCAATACGGGCATCATCAGGTACCATATGGAGGGAACCCGCCGCATCATGGCGCTTGCTCCCGTTCCCTTTACGGGCTGGATGATCGGGATCGGGGCCATGGAACAAGATGTACTAAAGGGCGTCTACCGGCTGCGCAGTTTGACTGCCCTCGTATCCGCGGCCTTTCTGGTTGTAGGGGTGGCGGCTGCAGTCTTCCTGGGCCGGCAGATTGCCAAGCCGCTCCGTGAGGTGCAGGTGGTCATCGAAGCAGTGGCCGCTGGAGACTTAACCCAGAGTATCGAAGTGCGCTCCCATGATGAGATCGGGAGCGCAGCCCAAGCTATCGGCAGAACTTTGGACAGCCTGCGTGAGCTTTTGAGCCTGATCTCCGAGACCGTTGCCGACTTGGCCGATACCAGTGCTCGGCTGGCTGCTGCTTCCGAAGAAGTGAGTGCCTCTGTGGAAGAGGTGGCCAGTACCACCAACGAATTTTCCAGTACCCTCGACAGCATGAACACCAATGCCCAGGCCATCAACAACACTGTGCAGAATATGTCCCGGGAGGCCAGCGAGGGAAGCAAAGCAGTGGCCGGTATTGTAGACCAGATGGAAGTGCTCAATGCCATGACGCATAGTCTGGCTACTGAAGTCACGGGCCTGGGCTCCCTCTCGGATCAGATCGGGAACATCGTCAGGACGATCAGCACCATCGCCGAGCAGACCAATCTCTTAGCCCTCAACGCAGCCATTGAAGCGGCCCGGGCCGGTGAACACGGGAGGGGTTTTGCCGTGGTTGCCGATGAAGTCCGCAAGCTGGCCGAGCAGTCGGCCGCAGCGACAAAGGAAATTACTTCGCTCATCGGGCAGATTCAGAGCCGGATAGCGGCGATTGTGGGCAGCATGAGTGAAGGATCGGCACAGTCTGAGACCGCTCTGCAGAGGGTCAAGCAGGGCAGCGATATCCTGCACGGTATTCTAGGGGCCGTGGACTCCATCAACAGGCAGATCGACTCCTTTACAGCGGGGTTGGAGCAGATCAACAGCGGCGGACACGACATTGCCAGTGCTGCTCAGCAGCAGGCAGCCACCATGGAGGAAGTGGCCAACGCCGCCCAAGATCTCATGGATATGGGCAGCAAGCTGCAGGAACTGGTGCAGCACTTTAAGCTGCGCGCTGAGGCGTGAAGCCTAAGCCCAGACCATGGCCAGCAGCGCCGCGACCAAAACAGCAGGCAGCATGTTCCCCAGCCGCAGTTTGGTGAGTCCCAGCATGTTCAGGCCAATGCCCAAAATGAGTATGCCTCCTGTGGAGGTCAATTCTTGGATGACCATCCCGCTGAGCAGGGGAGCGATACTTTTGGCTAAGAGAGCAATCAGCCCCTGGTAGATCAGCACAGGCACGGCGGAAAAGGCTACTCCCATGCCCAGCGATGCGGTGAACAGGATCGCGGTGGTGCCATCGAGCATAGATTTGGCGTAGAGCACTTGGTGGTCACCGGTGAGGCCGCTGTTCAGGCTGCCCACCACCGCCATGGCCCCTACACAGTACACCAGTGTTGCGGTCAAAAACCCTTGGGTGAAATCGGTGCGGCTCGTGCCCAGTGTAATGCGGCCCGAGCCCATCTTCTGTATAGCTGCACCGAAACCCTCAATTCTCTGCTCGAGATTGAGCTTTTCACCGATGATGGAGCCTATGGCCAGAGAGGCAATGGGAATGAGCATGTTGCCGCTCTGCAGGCCCATGGAAACACCGATGATGGCAACGGCCAGCGCCAGAGCCTGCATGATGGTCTGGCCTGTCTTTTCCGAGAGCCGCACCACGCTGCCCACAAGTGCCCCAGCTACTATAGCCACCGCATTGATAAAAGAACCCCATAAGGCCACGAACATAACCCCCACAAATGGTTTGCCTCCAGATCTTCGCTTTTGGAGCGGGGCTTCCTGCACTTGCGTCACCAATATTACTGGGCGGATCGCCTCCTTGGCGGTCCGTTTTTTGTCCGCATACATCGAAATTACTCAATCTTTGCCAGCGTACAGTGGGTTGCCACTAAAACCCAGAGCTGGAAACCTTGACCAATTCCCCAAAAGGCGCGACAATACCAATAGTTGTGTCAACCACAGGAAAAAGCAGAAAGCGAGCGTAATTGTGAAAGGAGGGATTAGCACAAGAAGCAGGTGAGGAGGTTGTCTATGGAAAGTGAGCGGAGAAGCCTGGATCTTTTGGCCGCTTGGTGCCTGAGGCTTCTGTGGGATGGAGTCTACGATAGCTGGGTACAGGTCGCTCAGGATGCCGGGTTGACGGTAACGGAAGAGCAGATCCTCTTTGCCATCTGGCTGTCGGAAGGAAGCACGGTTACCGAAGCAGCTTTCCTGCTGCAGAGGGATAAGGGTACGGTATCTAAGGCCCTGTACTCCTTGGAGGTGAGCGGCCTAGTCACCCGTGAGGTGCTGCGGGACCGCCGTTACGCCGAGTTCCGCCTCACCCCAAGGGGGGAGAAGCTGCTCCAGGACCTGTTGACCAGGCATGTTCGCGGTCAGGATCTAGCCTTTGCCCAGGGATTTCTCAGCCTGGACGAAGGGGAAAGGCTCGCCTTTCTGCGTACCGCTTTCAAGCTGGTGCGCTGTGTATACGGCAATGAGTACATAGTGAAGCTGCAGCAGCTGAAAAACCTCCCTGACTGTATGCGGGAGCTGTTGAGCACGCTGAAGGAGGAGACCGGTTAACTAGTGGTTGCAGTGAGTGCGGTAGAGAAGTGCTGTTCGACCTGATAACTGGTGCCTGCGGGCCCAGTAGTTGTTTTTTGGACTAGTGGTTGTAAATGCAACCGTTGTATTTACAACTAAAGGGGTGGGAGCTGTGCCATGTGATCAAGATGCCTGCAACACTAAAGCAGAGCAAGAGCAACTCGCGGAATACGATGTTGAACTGGTGAAACTGCTGGTTAGGCTGGAACATGAGATCTTCATGCACTGTCTCCGCACTCATGACCTCGCCCAAGCGATAGGCTCGGCTTTGGGCTTGTCCAGCCCCGAGCTTTTCCGGCTTAAGATGGGCGCGCTCCTCCATGATGTTGGCAAACACGATGCCCCGGGGCCTGAACACCCCAGGCGGGGCTGGGAGTACGTCAGTTCCATCCCCGGCCTCAGTACGGGCATCAAGAACATCGTGTTGCACCACCACCGCTGGGCTGACGGGACAGGCGGCTATCCCCAAGATCCAGAGGAAGAGCGGCCCTGTTTTCTTACCCAAATTGTCTCCGTGGCTGACACCATTGATCGCTGCCTGGTCAGGCAGGTTTCCCTGGAGGACTGCCTCGCGTTTTTGGACAGCGGCAGCGGTACACAGTTTAACCAGTACATAGTGAAAGCTGTCAAGAACATCTCCACTGAGCTAGCGGAGCTTATGACCTCGTATGCTGAGTATCAGACGCAGGCAGCTATCGGGCACAACATACCAAGCAGGGGAAGGTGACTTTTTTGAAGCGCGGCATCGCCTTGAGAATCAGCTTGTTCATCGGAGTCTTGGTCTTGCTGATCAGTGCGGGGTTCGGTATCTTAGCCTATTACCAAGGATCAGCCACAGCCTCTAAGCAAGTTGAGGAAGCTCTAGTCATGCAAGCGGGAGAAGCGGCGGAATACCTGCAGACTAGGTTGGAAGTACAGCTCACTGCCCTGGAGGCCATTGCAGCCCGTCCTGAGCTCACGAGTATGGATTGGGCGCAGCAGCAGCCTGTCCTCCAAGCAGAACTGGAGCGGCTGGAAGACTACCTGGCCCTGGGTGTGGTAAGCCCGAACGGAGTTGCTCTTTACGCCGACGGGTCGACCGCTAACCTTGGTGACCGCGATTACGTGATCCAAGCGCTGCAGGGGCACTCTGTTGTCTCCAACCTGTTGGTGAGCAGGGTCACCAACAGTCTGGTCTTGATGTACGCGGTGCCCATTAAGGACAACGGGCGGACAGTGGGCGTTCTCATCGGCCGGCGGGATGGCGCCAGCCTGAATGAGATTACCGATCGGCTGGGCTTTGGTGAAAACGGCTGGGCGGTGATTCTCAACA
>JAAYMM010000025.1 GCA_012521335.1 Bacillota bacterium
ACACCGACGCGACTTGCTATCGGCAGCGTGCTGATTTCTTGAGGGTTACTCACTACTTGTGCTGTTTCACCGGCATAACCCAAAATGGCTTGTACTTCTGGATGAAACCTGTCCCCAACAATTATTACTTGATACCCTTCGTCATTCAACTGTTTTGCCCACCGCATAGCCCTTTGCACGAAAGGACATGTGGCATCAACGACATCGTGCTTCAGTTCACGCAACTCTTCCAGTACCTTCGGTGCAACGCCATGTGATCGGACAATAACCACACCTGAACTGGCTTCTCCAGGCTGGTCCATCACTTGAACGCCACGCGCTGCAAGCTGGGCCACCACCTGGGGGTTATGAATCAGTGGACCTAAAGTGTATATCGGAGTGGCAGGGTCGACCTCGCTCAAAACCTTGTTGGTCAAACTTATGGCTCGTTTGACCCCAAAGCAGAAGCCTGCGGCATCTGCCAGTAGAATTTCCACCCTTCCCCCTCCCTTATTCTGCCTCCAACACGCGGACTCTAATCAAACGTCCGTCATTGTATTTCTCTGCTTTCTCCATTATTCCTGCTTAATAGGCAACTTATTTCGGCGGAAATAGCTTTTGTTCCTTCTAAAACCTCAGCTTTTGTTGCCCGCCGCGGCCCCCCGAGATCAATGGGGCGTCCGAAAGCCACCCTAATGGGCCTGCGGAACCGCCAAGGCTTGAGGCCGGAGACTGTCACGGGAATCACAGGTGCGCCAGTTTTGATGGCAATAAGGCTGGCTCCTCCTTGCATAGGAAGGAGCTCCGCATCCGTGGTGTTGCGGGTGCCTTCCGGGAAAATCCCCAGGAGATGTCCGGCTTGGACCCTTTCTTGAGCCGTACGGATCGCCTCCCGGTCGGCCAAACCGCGGCGCACGGGGAAAGCATGCAGACGGCTGAAAAACCAGCGCGGCAAGGGCCGTTCAAAAAGCTCAACCTTACCCATAAAGTGCACAGGCCGCTTGAGGGCCACGCCAATAGCCACAGGATCCATCATGGTCGTATGATTCCCGGCGATAATTGCGCCCCCCTCCTTGGGTACGTTCTCGATCCCCGAGATTTCCATCCCAAAGAGTATGGAAAAGATCAATGCAGCCAGTGCCCTGATGAACCTATACATCCCGTTCATCTCCCTTAACTATGGACAGCACTTTGTCCACCACCTGCTCAATGGTCAAGTGGGTGGTGTCCACTTCGATGGCATCATCTGCCTTGCGCAGAGGAGAAACCTCCCTGGTGGAATCCAGGTGGTCGCGCTGGCGAATCTGCTCCGCCAGTTCCAAAAGCTCCACATCGTGGCCGTTGCGCTTCAGCTCCCTCTGCCGCCTGCGGGCTCGTTCTTCCACACTAGCCTCCAGGAAGATCTTCCAATCGGCATCGGGCATAACCACAGTGCCTATATCTCTGCCATCCATAACAATACGGCCCTGCCGTGCAATTTCCTTCTGCAGGGCCACAATGTACTCCCTAATCTTCTTGTGGCTGGAAACCAAAGAAACGTTGGCGTTGACCCGAGGTTGGCGGATTTGGGCCGTGACATCCTGACCATCAAGGTAGATGAGGTTGCTCTTAGTTTCGGAGTCAAAGACAATCTCCAGGTCCATGGACGTAGCCACCCTGAGCAGCGCCTCTTCATCGGCGCAGGAAACCCCTCTTTGCAGCGCGGCCAAGGTCACGGCGCGGTACATGGCACCCGTGTCCAAATAGCGCAAGCCCAACTGCTTGGCCACCAGCCTGGCAATGGTGCTTTTTCCGGCCCCCGCAGGGCCATCTATAGCAATCTTCACTATCAACATTCACCTCTCCTATACAGTCACAGCCCGAGTCAGCGAACATTTAAAGGGACTCCATGGGCGGCGCAGTAACCCGTGGAAAAAGCCGCCTGAAGGTTGAATCCGCCCGTCACACCGTGCACGTCCAAGACTTCACCACAGAAGAAAAGACCCTTCACCCTTCTTGATTCCATGGTGCGCGGATCAACTTCGCGCACATCAACCCCCCCGGCAGTAACTATCGCCGCGGCAATGGGCAGGGTCTTGGTCACTGTCAGCGGCAGCTGCTTGAGCAGGAAGCGCAAGGCTGAACGTTCTTCACGCGTAATTTGGTGGCACTCTTTGTGGGGATCAATGCCGGAAAGACTGACCACCACAGGAATCAAGCGTTTGGGTAACAGCTCGTCCAGGGCATTTTTAAACTGCTTACGGGAAAACCTCTCGAAATCCCGCAGCAGCCTCTGATCTAGCTGTTCGTCACTTAGGGCGGGCTTGAGATCAATGAACGCCCTAAGGCTGCGCCCACTCTCCTCCAACCACAGGCCAATCTGTTCACTTGCCGTGAGCACAATCGGTCCTGTGAGGCCAAAGTGGGCAAACATTAATTCGCCAAAATAGCACGCTCTTCCTCCCTGCGGGTTTTCCACCTGGAATTCCACATTGCGCAGACTTAGGCCGGCCAGATCCAGCGCCCACTGCTCCTCGACCCTGATGGGAACCAGAGCGGGACGCGGACGCACAATATTGTGGCCCAATACCTGAGCGAAAACCAGGCCATCACCAGTGGAGCCGGTTCCGGGGTAGCTCAATCCCCCCGTGGCCACCACCACGGCCTCAGCGGGAAAGACCCTCTCCCGCCCCTTATGCTCAGCCACAACACTCTGCACCCGGCCGGAAGGAGCCTCAATGCGCACTGCCTTGTGGGCCAGGTAGATCTCCGCCCCCTGCCCACGGGCGAAACGCTCCAGAGCTTGCGCCACTTCATGGGCATTGTCAGAAACGGGGAACACCCTCTGGCCCCGCTCCACCTTCAACTCTACGCCCAAGTCGGCAAAGAAGTCCATTACATCCCGGTTGGAAAAGCGGTGCAACGCGCTGTACAAAAACCGGCCATTGCCGGGATAATTGGCGATGAAATCCTCCAGGGGCATGTTGTTGGTCAGATTGCAGCGGCCTTTGCCCGAGATCCTGATTTTCGATGCAGTGCGCGGCATCTTTTCTAGGACCCGCACACGTGCCCCCCTCTGGGCCAAAAACCCGGCGGCAATCAGCCCGGAAGCACCTGCACCGATTACAACTACTGAACTGTTCATAAGCCCACAGCCCTATACAGATTCTCGATTTCCCGAGGCCGCAGCGGCCGGTACTGACCAGCGGCTAGCCCCCGCAGGGAGATGGGGCCGATGGCTTCCCGCACCAAACGCACAACCTCATAGCCCACCGCCGCGCACATACGCCTGATCTGCCTGTTCCGCCCTTCGGTGATGGTGATTCTCAGCACCGAGGTGTCACCCGCGACCTTGAGCAGCTCCACCTGGGCAGGCGCCGTGGGGCCGTCTTCCAGCATAACACCTGTGCGCAGGCGATACACCGCGTCCATGGTCACCTGGCCCTGCAAGCGCACCCGGTAGGTCTTGGGCAGCTTGAACCTGGGGTGCATGATGCGATAGGCTAAATCACCATCGTTGGTGAGCAAAACCAACCCTTCCGAATCGTAATCCAAGCGGCCCACGGGGTAGATGCGCTCCGGTACGGAGACAAGGTCAAGCACACTGCGGCGCGCGAACTGATCCCTGCTGGTGGTGACATAGCCCCGCGGCTTGTTCAGGATATAGTAACGCTTCGGTTCACTTGCCCCGAGCGGTCTACCGTCCACGAGTATAACGTCCTTGGCCACATCAACTTTCTGACCGAGAACCGCGGGCTTCCCGTTCACCAGCACGCGACCCTCACTAATCATGCCCTCGCATGCTCGGCGCGAACCTAGACCAGCTTGGGCCATCACTTTCTGCAGGCGCTCCACCCCACACTCCCCTTTCAGTCCAATGATACCCAACTTACCCATAAACCGCAAGAAAAAAGAGGGTCCCCACGGGAACCCTCTGCCTTGAGTCACCTCACCTAGACTTGATATGTTGCTCTGACCACTCCGTCTGTAACCCGTTCCCCCTTGACCATGCCCTGAATGCGGTCGAGCAGCTGCGGCACCGCATCGATCAGGCGATCATAGATGGCGTTTTGGCTCACCGGCAGGAGGCGTACACTTTCCCTGCCCACCACCAGAAAAGCCACGGGGTTAAGGGCAATGCCCGCACCGCTGCCGCCGCCAAAGGGATGGCTCTGTTCGCTCCCTTTGGCATTGGCAGATGCGAACTCGCTGCCGCCGGCTGCAAATCCAAAGCTCACCCGGCTGACTGGAACAATCACTGCCCCGTCGGGGGTTTCCACAGGGTCTCCGAGAATCGTATTAACGTCCACCATGGTTTTCAGACTCTCCATGGCGGTCTGCATAAGTCCTTCAATGGGGTGTCTGTTGGTCATAACTCCGCTCCTTTTGCCCTAAGTTCTTGCCTGGCCAGCGAAGGCTGCTCGTTTCAGTTGGCTGATAATAATCTGACCAAGTCTAAACGAGAATATGCAGTGCAGATAAAGCCCCAAGCGCACCTGTTCAAACTCGGGCTGTACCGTGACTTGAGGCGCGGTCTTCAACCGCTGGCTTGCGCTGAGCCCGCTGAAGAACGGGCCCAACACGCTCCAAAGGCCGCCACAGCTGAGGGCACTCCAAAAAGGATCGCCGGTGCCAATCACTGCCTGAAGATGAAATAACTCCACGGACTGCACGAAACTGTCGGCCAATCGCAGCCCCAGCTGCAAGCTGCGCAGCAGTTCCTCGGGGCTTTTTAGGTTGCGCCGGCGGATCATGGCGCTGGCTTTGCTCAACAACCGCCTGGGCACTGCAACAAAAAACGGCCCCAACCCCACTCTGATCCTTGGCTGCAGATGGTTTCGGTCCAGGGTGATCTCCAGTTCAACCCTAAAGGCAGCGGTGAGAAGCAGGAAAAAGAAGACAAGCAAAAAAAGACTGAGCAGCATGGAGCCACCTCCACTCAGTCTTAATCTGCCATCATTTTCATTGACCTATGCTCTTGAGGGGCAGTTCATCAAGGCCGGCCAGGCCGAAATGCTCCAGAAACTTCTCCGTTACACCATAGAGAATGGGCCTGCCGGGCCCCTCCTTACGCCCCACTTCGCAGATAAGCCCGCGTTCTAGAAGATTGCTCAGGGCGCTGTCGGAACGCACGCCCCGAATCTGCTCTATTTCCGCCCTGGTGATGGGCTGTTCATAGGCGATGATGGCCAGTGTCTCCGTGGCCGCTGTGGACAGGGGTGCATGGACCACCGGCCGGCCCAACTGCTCTATCCAGGGGGCCAGTTCTGGCTTGGTCACCATCTGGTAGCCACCCGCCACCAAGCGGATGGTGAGCGCCCCATCCGCGTGTTTCTTGCGGATCTCCTCTACTAGAGCATCCACAGTGGATGGATCGAGCTCCATGATCTCTCCGATCTCTTTAGCGCTTAAGGGCTTTTCCGCAGCAAAAATCAGACCTTCTATAATAACTCGTGCCTCTGCCAGCGTCATGAGTTGACCTCCACTTCCCACAGGTAGGATTGGATGCTGATCTCGCCGAACAAGCCGCTCTGCACCACTCTGATCTCGCCCAGACGCACCAGCTCCAAGATGGCCAGAAAAGTGCCCACAATCTCACTGGGGGTGCAGTCCTTCAGCAGAGCCCGGAAACTGAGGCGGGGAGTACCCACCAGGCGCAAGCGCACCAAGGCGATGCGCTCTTGGATGGGCATACGCGAGAAAATCTCGTGGACCGGTGCTTCCTTTTCCTGCTCAGCCCTGAGATGTCCGTATACTTCCCGCAGGTCGTCGAGGGTCAGATCGCCCACTGGCCGTGCATAGATCGGCTTGAGATTATACACCTCCAAGCTCTGGCCTTTAGTGTAATAGCGAGAAGCAGCCCTGTAGCACTCCTCCAGGAACTGAGCGGTCTCCTTAAAGAACTTGTAGCGCAGGAGCTGCTCCACCAGTTCCCGGCGGGGATCTTCCTCCTCTTGTTCTTCTTCCCCCTGTGCTGGTTGCTGCGGCAGCAGCAGGCGGGACTTTAGGCGGATCAGTGTTGATGCCATGACTAAGAATTCACCGGCAATGGCCAAGTCCTTCTCCTGCAGTGAATACAGGTACTCCAAGTACTGCTCCGTGATTACAGCAATAGGGATGTCCCAGATATCCACTTCGTTCTTGGCAATCAGATCCAAAAGGAGATCAAATGGGCCCTGATAGACCTCTAGTTTGACCACGTACCCCATGGGCTCACCCTACAGCGATAACCGTTCTAGGAGCTGTGATAAAACACGGTAGATGGGGTTCATGATCAGACCAGCCCCGCCCGATATGAGCAAGATCGCCAAGATAATGGGTCCGTAGGCTGCCAGCTGAGCATACCGGTAGGCCGCCCGCGGAGGCAGCAGGCCGGCGAGAATGTGGGATCCATCTAGAGGAGGAATCGGGATCAGGTTGAAGGCTGCCAAGCCCAAGTTCACCTGCACATTGATGAGCAGAAAAATCATGAGCGTATGGGAGAAGGCTGTGTAGGGCAGGCGCGGTGCGGCAATCTTCAGCACGTTGTAGAAAAGCCACCCCAAGATCAAATTGGCCACAGGCCCAGCCAGAGAAACCAGCATGGTGCCCAAGCGCCTGTTCTTGAAATAATGGGAGTTGATCATCACAGGTTTCGCCCAGCCAATACGAAAGAGAACGAGCATCAGCGTACCTATGGGATCGAGGTGAGCCAGGGGATTCAGCGTCAAGCGGCCCTGGTATTTTGGGGTCGGATCCCCCAGTTTATAGGCGACCCAGCCGTGCCCCAGTTCGTGGAAAGAAATAGCCAACAAAATGGCGGGCACCGCCAGGATCACTTGCTCGAGACTTGGCATTGAGTAAACCTCCTGTTTATCCACTCCCCTTCATAGTAGCACAAAAAGGGCATTACTGCCAGATAACGGCGGGAAGTTTTAGCCGCTCTGGTCCGCTCTGCCCTGCCTGCCACAGCGTGCTCCCCAACTGGCCAAGAAGGCGCCGTCGCGCCATACCTCCGAGATTTCACAGCAGTTGGGGCAGCGCCCGCACTCAAAAACCTGGGTCGTTACCTGGCTGTGGAGGATCTTGTCCAAACCTAGAAAGCGGGTTCTCCTGGTCCCACCGCCCACAGCTTCCTTGGCCAGCAGAGCGGCCCCGATTGCTCCCATCACCTCATGGTGCTCAGGGACATAGAGGGGCTGCTGCAAAGCCTCTGAGAAGAAGCGGCGCATGCCGGCGTTGGCGGCCACTCCACCCTGGAAGAAGATTAGGGGAAGCAGTTCCCGTCCCTTGGCTAGACCGCTGAGGAAGTTGCGTACCATGGCTGCACACAATCCCGCCGCGATGTCGGCAATGTCCACTCCCATCTGCTGCTTGTGCACCATGTCCGATTCTGCAAAAACGGTGCAGCGCCCAGCAATGCGTACAGGGTTTTTGCTGCGCAGCGCTAGAGCGCCGAACTCTTCTATGGAGATGCCTAGCCGGTGAGCCTGTTGGTCGAGAAAGGATCCTGTTCCCGCGGCGCAGACCGTGTTCATGGCAAAGTCCACCACAACCCCGTCACGCAGGATGATCAGTTTCGAATCCTGCCCCCCGATCTCCAGAATGGTGGACACGGAGCCGTCAACACTTAAAGCCGCTGCAGCATGGGCCGTGATTTCGTTTTTCACCAAATCCGCCCCGAGCACGACCCCGGCCAGTTCCCGGCCGCTCCCTGTCGCGCCCACACCGCAGATCTGCCAGTTGCCCGATTCAGACATGAGCCGCAGCCCCGTCTTGAGTACGGCCAGGGGCGCCCCCTGTGTCCGCAGGTACTTTTTCCAGAGCACCGCAGAACCACCACCCTGCCCATCGAGGAGGACGAAGTTAGTGCTCACACTACCCACATCAACTCCAAGGTAAACAGGCCTGCTTCTGCCCGACACGCTGCCCCACTCTCCTCTGCACGAAATCAACAAAGGCCTCCAGTCTGGTCTGGAAACCGCATTCTGCCGTGTGCTCATCAACTACCAGGGAAAGAACCGGGATCTGGTGATCCCTGCTCACCGCGGGAAGGATGCCCTTGGCCACAACCTCCGGCATGCAGGAAAGCGGCAGGATGTGAACAATTCCGTCCACTCTTTCCTTAGCTAGAGCTGCACTGCGGGCGATGGTCTCCAGGCCGTGGCCTCCAACAAACCCCCGCAGATAGCCAGCGGCCAGGCGCCTCAGCGGAGCGGTAATATCACAACCCAGCGCTTTTTTGAAGATATGATCGGTTACCCACCCGGCGAGGCTGATGGTGCGCACCACTTCTACCCCCAGGTTACCCAGGCGTTCTTCCAGGTTCAAATTAGCCAAAGGCTCCACCACCGTATAGATTTCGCCCACCACACCCAGGCGCAAGGGCCACCCTTGCCCTGACCCTGACTCCCTGAGCTGTAAGAAGCCTTGGCGGGCCGAGTGGAGAACATCCTCCACCTCCTTTAGGCTGGCTGCCCTGCGCACCAGGTCGAGCTGGCGTTTCAGGAACTGAGTGGTCATTGCGTGCTGTGTTTCCCGCGGGCGCGTCTGCAGAGCGAGGTTTTCCAGTGCTTCCACGGCGTTTAGTTTAGCCCAGGCAAGGCGCGCCCCCCGGAGCACATGACCCAAACGTGCGCCGCTGGTCAGCCGGCGGAAATGGTTCCAATACCGGCTGTAGATCCCCCTTGGGACTTCCAGGGTGATGAACTCCACGTCCCGACCCACGGCTTCCAGCAGTAAGCGCTGGATTTCTGCGTAATAGCCCAAGCGGCACGGGCCCCAACCGCCAATCATCAAGACGCAGTCCGCGCCTTGATCAAGGCCGTCCAACATATTCCCTAAGGCAATTTTGAACGGCAGGCAGAGCTCTGCCGGACTGTGAAAGCTGCCCCGTTCCAGGGTCCGACGGTTCGTGGGCGGCGGCGTAACTGGTTCATGCCCAAGACCACGCAGCAGCGACTCCACCGCGATGTAGGCGTTGCCCAGATGAGGGAAAGTTACTCTCATCCACTCTTTTTCCTTTCCAAAAGGTCACAAAAAGCCTCCAGACGAGTGTGCAGTCCCACTGGGCTGCTGTGCTCATCCACATACAGCTCCAGATAGGGCAGGTTGGCTCCCCTTAGGCGCTGATTGACAAGTACTCCCTGCATGGCCTCTGCCCCGCAGCCGAAGGGCGCGATGCTGATCACACCGTCCACGGTTCGGCGAAAGTGTTCCAAGGCCCCCAGCGCCCGACGGGTGGTGGTCCAATAGGGCCGCTTAGTCAGGTAGCGGCAGGCAGGCACAGTTACCGCATCGGGCAAGTCGGCGCGAACGACCGCAACCCCAAGTTCCTGAAGTTTTCTTTGCAGGTTGCCATTGAGATAGGCATCATCAACCAGATAGCCCGGTCCCAGCAGCAGGATGGTCAAAGCGGAACCAGCAGGGTGCCCGCGGCCCTGCTCCTCTTCCCAAGAGCGCTGAACGACGCAGGCCTTCTGCCAGGCCCGAAGCACCCGGGGTAAAGCCGCGAACTGCAGGCCCCAGCTCAGATAGCCCCTGTCGAGCTGGCGTTTTCCGCGCCTGGCGTCCAGAACGGGAGTAAGGAGTCGCACCGAGGGAGACACATACTGACGCACTAGATCAGGGAGACCCAACAGGTTGGGGCAGGTGTACTCCCCACGAACCAAGCTGATCACCTGGGGCACCCAAAGCAGACCCAACCCCTGACGGGCGAGAAAGCGCACGTGGCCAACAAAGGCCTTCAGGGGCAAACAAGCCCCATCGACACACGCTTCTAAGCCCAGCTCCAGGATTTCTTGATTGGTGGGCGGAGAGAACGTGACCTGCAGACCAAGGGTACTGAGGTAGGCCTCCCAAAGGGGATAGAACTGGAAATAATACAGAGCACGGGGGATGCCTACTTGAGTGATGATCGCTACCTCCTTCTCTTATCCCTCGCCTGCGCCCGAATGTCCTGGGGCTGAGTGAGCCGGGGCCTCACCGCCACGCGGGGGATGGGATAGCGGAAGACCACCCGAAGGAGTGCCGGGCCGTCAAAGGGCACTAAGGGCCACAGGTAGGGTATGCCGAACGATTTAGTCAAGCCCATGGTGAGGAAGGTGACCAAAATCCCCGCCCCCAGCCCCCACCAGCCGGCAACCACGGCCCCGAAAAACAGGACATAGCGAAACAGGCGCAGGGCGTTGCTCAACTCAATGCTCGGCGTGGCAAAACCGCAGATGGCGGTGATGGCGGTGTAGAGGATGGCCTCTCCGGTGAACAGGCCGATAGACACAGCCAGATCGCCCAGAATTATGCCGCCAACGATACCAAGAGATGTGGCCAGTGAATCTGGGGTGTGAATGAGGGCCATGCGGATCAGGTCCAAACCCACTTCCAAAAGCAGCAGCTGCAGCCAGAGAGCCAGACGCCCAGGCTCTTCGGGCCCAATGAACGCGATCCAGGGAGGTAGGTTATTGCTCACGGCCAACGTATACCAAAGTGGCAAGAGCACTAGCGAAGCAACGATGCCTGCGGTGCGGATCCAACGCAGATAGGTGCCCACAGGAGGGTTCTGGAAATATTCCTCCGCATGCTGGGTGAAATGCCATATGGTAACGGGCACGATCAGCGCGAAGGGCGTAGTGTCCACGATGATCACCACATGCCCTTCCAGCAGATGAGCTGCAGCCACATCGGGCCGCTCCGTGTAGCGGGTTACGGGCAGGGGATTGAACACGGTCCCTAATATGTACTCCTCGAGGTTTTTTCCACCCATAGGTATGGCGTCCCTGTCTATGGCGGCAATGCGGTTCTTGACCTCTTCCACCAAACTGGGATCGGCAACGTCTTTGATGTAGCCGATCATCACATCGGTCTTGGACCGCCGTCCCACCTGCAGCGTTTCAAAGCGGAGGTTGGGATCGCGTATGCGCCGCCTGATCAGGTTGATGTTGAACAGAGCCGTCTCCACAAATCCGTCCCGGGAACCGCGCGTCACCTTTTCCAAAGTGGGTTCTTCTGAACCCCTGATCACGTACTGGCGCACATCCAGCACCACAACCTCCTGCAGCCCGTCCACGAGCAGGAGCATGGCCCCGGACAGCAGTTGATCCATAGCAGCCTCGAGGTCATCTGCAGTGCTCAGCTCAAAATAGGGGATGTAATCCTGCAGTTCCTGCTTGAGCATGGCCAAGGTTGTGCCCAGGCGCGGCACCGTCTGGAGGGCCCGGAGGATGTGGATTACCGCCATGTCGTTCACAAAACCGTCGAAGAAAACCAGGCAGGCTTGCTTGTGGGCAATTCTTAGCCGGCGGAAAACCAGATCAAAGGTCACGCCGTAACCGAGTTCTTCCTCCAGAACCGCCAGATTCTCTTCCAGTTTCTTCGATACGGTGTATCTATCCTTAGGCATACCATCACTCCCGGCAAAAAAACCGCCCCTGACCAGAGCGGCGCTCCACGGGGCGACACGGCTGCAGCTGTGCTTCAGCGTATTGTGGTGGGCACGAAGAGATCAATAATACCGATGACAAAAGCTGCCAGCAGAGCTCCAATCACCGAAACCTCCATGGCCGGAACAATGAACTGGGCAGCCCAGATGATCACGGCTGACACCAAAAAGCCCACCACACCCCTGCTGTACGGGGAGACGGTGCGGCCCATGAGGCTTTCCACGACCCAGCCCAAAACGGCGATCACCACCGCGGCAAAAAGGGCGTGAAAAAAGGAAAGGGCCTTAAAGCCTGGGAGCAAGAAACCGACCAACATGAGCACCAATGCCGAAACGATGAAACGTACAACAGCACCCATCCAATTCATATCCTGTCACCCATTTCTAAGTTTGCTGGGTGTAGTATAACCAAAAAACGGCTTAGTTATCCTAAGCCGTTGGGAAACCATCTAAGTTTCTACTTCAAACGCCACCTGGACATTGGCCCGATAGCCCACAATCTCTCCTTGTTCATCCACTTTTCCCGTCCAGTTGAGCACCTCAACACCAGTAATCCCCCGCAGGGTCTTGCTGGCTTCCTTGACTGCCACCTGGACGGCATCTTCCCAGCTCTGATCGGACTCCCCAACAAGTTCAATCACCTTAACTACACCACTGCCCACGGTATGCCCCCTTTTTTCTCTTAGCATATCCGCAAGAGGGGCGCTTTAGTCAAGGACTTCGGAGCACAGCCGCAGTAGATTGGTGCCCAGTACCTTTTCGATCACACTGGTGCGAAGCCCCTGCTGTTCCAGCAGACCAACAAGGTCGCGCAGCCTGCCATAGTGCTCCATGCCGGTGGGGACTTCGGTGATCCCGTCAAAATCAGAACCTAGGGCGGCACAGTCTTCTCCGCCCACGTTGATCAGGTAAGCAATTTGCTCCACCACGTGTTCAACAGTGGCCCTGCAGTCGGTACGCAGAAACGCCGGGCAGAAGTTCACCCCGATCACGCCACCTCTATCTGCCACAGCGCGGATCTGCTCGTCGGTAAGATTGCGGGGATGGTCGCAGAGAGCCTTGGCGTTGGAGTGGGAAGCGAGCACAGGATCGCGGCTTACTGCCAGCACATCCCAGAAACTCGGCTCGTTGAGGTGAGACACATCAACGAGCATACCCAGCCGGTTCATCTCTTCCACGACGTCACGACCGAACTTGCTTAATCCTCCGCCTTCTGGCCCTTCCCACTGCCCCGCGGCCAAGGCGTTGCGGTGGTTCCAGGTCAAGGTAATCAGCCGCACCCCCAGGCGATAATACACCCCCAGGGCTGCCAGGCTGCCCTCCAAAGCCTCGCCGCCCTCTATGGCCAGAAGGCACGCCAAGCGCCCCTGAGAACTGACCTGCTTGATCTCTGCGGCCGAACCGGCAAAGGACAAGACTTCTGGGTAGGTGTCCACCAGATGCCAGAAAAGGTCGATCATCTCCATGGTCCGGTGCATAGCCAGCCCGTGATAATATTTGGGATCCACAAAAGCAGCAAAAAACTGGGCCCCCGGCCCGCGCAGGTTAGCCAAATTCACGTGGCCCTGCGCATCGTCCAGTCTAGCTCCGCTTTCCAGCAGACGCCAGAGTGTGTCAACATGTGCATCGAAGATGAACACTGTGGTGCCGCCTCCCCGATTCTTGCTAAGAAAAGAGCCCACCCCAAGGGGATGGGCCATCTGTCCCGTGTTTACTGAGCGCCACTATCTCGGTTCCACAATAAGTTTAATGGCAGTTCTCTCTTCGTTGTCGATGATCACGTCCGTGAAGGCCGGGATACATACCAAGTCTACGCCGCTGGGGGCCACGAAACCTCTGGCGATAGCCACCGCTTTCACGGCCTGATTCAAGGCACCTGCGCCGATGGCTTGAATCTCTGCGCGCCCTTCTTCGCGCACTTTCCCAGCGAGTGCACCGGCGACTTTGTTGGGGGTGGAGTGTGCCGACACTTTCAATACTTCCATGTTCGTGTGACCTCCTTAGGTGAAAGCGCTACTACTTACGTGGTATCCTCAAGGATCTTATTAGATATATGCTGGGAAAATCCTCCTATTA
>JAAYMM010000026.1 GCA_012521335.1 Bacillota bacterium
GTAAAGGTGGGCGAGTTCTCCAAAGGGATGAAAGTGCGCCTCAATTTCGTTCGAGCCATGCTCAACAGCCCGCGGGTGCTCTTTCTCGACGAGGTGACCAACGGGCTTGATCCCAAAAATGCCAGGATTATCAAGGACATGATCGCCGAATACCGAGAGCGGGGCGGCACGGTGTTTTTGACCACCCATTTGATGAACGACGTGGAGCAGCTCTGTGATCGCGTGGCCTTTTGTGTCGATGGGAAGTTGATTGAGATCTCAACGCCGCGGGATCTGAAGTTGAAGTACGGCAGGCGGGAAGTGAAAGTGGAGTACCGGGAGAACGGCTCCCTGGCCAGCGCCGTCTTTCCCCTGGACGGGATCGGGTTCAACGAAGATTTCCATAACCTGCTGAAGACTGCGGAGGTGGAGACCATCCACAGCGGGGAGACGTCCATGGAAGAGATTTTCATTATCGTGACAGGGGTGGAGCTCAATGGGCAGCCTGACCAAGCTGATTAGAGGTGAACTGAAGCGGCTGGTGACCTATAAGATCCTCCCAGTGAGCCTGGCCACGGCCGTGGTCTGGATCGTGCTGTTTTTGTTCCTTTCGGCGGCAGAGGCCGAGCAGATAGCTCCACTGCTCATTTTTGTGGACGTTGCCGCCATGTCCATCCTGCTTTTGGGCGCTTCCTACCATCTGGAAAAGCAGGACGGCACCATCCGCACCATGATGGTCATGCCCGTAACCCTTGGTCAGATTCTCGCCGCGAAGACTGTGGCCTCCATGGTGCTTGCCCTGGAATCGGCTGTGGTCACGTCCGCCGCCCTCTATCTCATCCATGGGGTTACGCTGAATTATGCACTGCTGCTGCTGTTTGTGGCCATTGCCGGCGCGGCCCACGCGGCCATCGGCCTCGTGCTTGCCCTGAAAAGCCGGGACTTCACTTCCATGCTCGGACTGCTCATGGCTTACCTTTTTGTTTTCACGCTGCCTTCAATTCTGCTCAGCTTGGGGGCAATCGACGGGAAATACGAATGGCTGCTCATGCTCTCACCATCCCATTCGGCCAGCCACCTGATTTCTTCAGCAGTAACCGGACAGTTCAGGGCGGGCATGGCAGCTGGGGCCTGCGTTTACCTGGCGCTGCTGGTTGGGGCGCTGTTCAGGTTTGCCGTGTACCCGCAGTTCAAAGACAACGCTGTAAGGGGGTAGATCGCAGTGGGTAAATACCTTGCTCTGTTTAAATATGAAGCTAAGACCATCTGGCGCGATCCCATCAACCTCTACATGTGCGCATTTCCCTTGATCATGCTGGTCTTGGCAGCATTTGTGTTTCCCATGATGTTCCAGTCCATGGGGGCCCTGCAGGGAACCATGCTCAAGGCCGTGATGCTCCTGCTGCTCATTGTGATCCTGGCCTTCGGGTCGTTCTTCCTGGCGGCCATGGCCACTTTCCTGCTGTTGGAGCAGAAGGACGAAAACACCCTGCACACCATTGCCGTCACCCCCCTGGGTACTCCCGGCTATTTGAAATTCAAGATGACGTATATCTACCTCATGTCCGTTCTCGGGAACATTGTGGTGCTGCTGGGGACCAAGCTCATCGCCGCGGACAAATATTCCATCATGGGCGTGTCGCTCCTGCGACAGATCAATCTGCTGCATATGGTGTCCTTTGCCGCTGTGAACAGCTTGTTCACATTGGTGCTGTCACTGCTACAAGGGGCACTGGCCAAGAACAAGGTGGAAGGTTTCGCCTTCATCAAGGGAACGGGGATCCTGGCCCTGCTGCCAGCGCTGCTGGTATTGGAAGCCTTCCAGGGAAATCTGCAGTACGTACTGGGGGTGTTCCCCAACTTCTGGGCCATCAAGGGCATGCTGGTCCAGTTCATGCCCATGGAGCTGGGGGGCAATCTCACCTTTCCCGTCTACCTGATCATAGGCGGTGCGTATAACCTGCTGCTCTTAGCCGCGGCGTATCGGTTGTTTCTGAAAAAGGCTCAGTTCTAGGGGGCGTGCAGCCACCCTTTGATGTGTGCCCAGCATGTCCAGGGATCTTTCAGTGGCGGTCGGTGCGGCCGGTACTCACGTTGCTGTGAAAAAAGAAAGCCGCTAGGCTGATCACCTAGCGGCTATCCATCACCTTTCATTTTCTATCTGCCAGGGGCCTCAAGGATCCACGAACTCCACGAAGTTGATCAGGTCGAATTCTCCTACCCATCGCTCCGGATCAGGATTGTAACGAACTAACACTCGATGATAACCCCGCGGCGGAGAGGCGAAGTTCACTTTGAAGTACCCGTTCATGGTTCTCTCGATGATGGCCACATCAGTGCGATCGCGGTAGAACACATAGAACCTTCTGTCTGCGGTTTCGATGTCCTCCTCGTATTCCGTTCCTACCCAGTTTCCAAAGGCGAACTCTGCCCCTCTTGCGGCTGCTAAGACACCATATGCTGAAAGCGTCCACTCCGACTGGTCTATCAAGCTGATGATCCGGTCTATGTAACGTGTTGCATCCTCACGATTGAGCAAAGCGTAGCTATGTCTCCCCAGCCTCACTACTTCCCTATCCGTACGGATCTCGACCGCGTCCCTAACGGTATAGCCCGCATGTGTGATCTCCACTTTTCGATGTCCACGTCTGTAATGCCTATTACAACCAGCTGGGCTGTGTTGGGGATGCTCATGATCTCATGATCGGCGTCAAAAAGAGCAGCGTCGTTGCCCAGATATAGCCTCTCGTTGAAACGGTCTTTCCGAAACTCGTTTCTGGTCACACCTATGCGCGTAAAGCGATCCCCGTCCATGATGTACAGTCCGGGATACTGCTTTGCCTCTTCCAGACTAACCGGTACACCGTCTACAGGTAGAGCAAACTCGTTGGCGTAACAGACAGAGGCGGCGGAAACCAAGACTAGCATCACCAGGAAACACAAGAGCCGTTTCGTCATTCTTTTGTCCGTCCTTTCTGCACATTTTCTGCGTTGCTGCTCGTCAGCGGAGTTCTAGACTGCGTACCGATAGCCCTCATACGCCGCTCACTGCCTTAGACGACTTCGCCAGCGGTCCGCGTAGTCCTTCCCCCACCGCCAAAAGAGCTGGGCGGAAGACCTGCCGCACCATTGTGAGCGTCCCTGCCTCTATGGGGAGGAGATCAGCAGCGAACCGTGGAACAAAGCGCCATAGAGATGGAGAAAGGATAGCCGATCATGAGCGTAGTGCAGAGACGGTATAGGCTGCTGGCGGCCTTCGGGTCCTGGGTGTCTGGGTAACCGATCAGGAAGCAGACGAGATCGATCTGCTGAAAAGCCGCGGATATGCGCGGGTGCACAGCGAGCCGGTAACGATTTTCAGCTGCCACAACCCCTTCCCGGCAGTAGAGCTTCCTCCCGGTTTTTCCGTGATCTCGCTGGAGGAGGGAAATGATATCTGGAAAATGCACGAGTGTCTCTGGAAGGGCTTTGACCACGGAGATGACCCGGACGATGATGTGGACTGCCGGCTGCTTATGCAGAGCGGGCCAAACTTCCGCCCAGATCTCACTACCGTGATCAAGGCCCCCAACGGGGATTACGCCTGTTATGCCGGGATGTGGTTCGATGCCAAGAGCAAATACGCCTATCTTGAGCCCCTGGCCACCGTCCCCAAATACGGGCGCATGGGGCTGGCCACCATAGCGCTCACCGAGGCCATGAAAAAGACCAAGGCCTTGGGCGCTGCCTATTGTTTCGGCGGTGTGCCCAAATTCTACGCGGCTCTTGGTTTTGAGACCGTCTGCCACCGGGAGCTCTGGCGAAAAGAGTGGTAAACCTGCCGCTAGGATGGAAAGGGTGATCGCATTCGGTAATAGAACCAGGGCACTTTCTGCTATTCTCTCCCACGGGAAAATAGCTATGGTCAGGGTGGAGGAGCAGGAACGATCCTTTTGGACCCTCCCAGGGGGAGGAGTTGAAGCGGGGGAAAGCTTGGAAGAAGCGGCAGTCCGCGAGGCTAGGGAGGAAGTAAATCTAGATATAAGGATCCTCAGACTATTGTTCCAGCGGCCATACTCGGCCGGCGTTGAATACTGCTTCCTTGCCGAACCGCGGCACGGAGACGAGGTCATATTGGGTCACGATCCGGAGCTGGCAGCCCATGAGCAGGTGTTGAGGCAGGCGGACTGGATGCCCATAGAGAGCCTCAAGGATGATCGGCACGTCTCCAGGGTGATAGCAGCCTTACGGCCGGAAGAGATGGTGAAATACGGAATAGACTTTTTGGGAAACCGATAGAGGGGAGATCATGGCTGTTGGGCTTAGGGGAGGCACCGTGCGGCTGGCGGAGGAACACCCCTTTGATCGGGATGCGTACCTCACCGCTAAGGAGGCTTTTATCAAGCACATCCTGCGCAAAGCCATATCTGGGCAGCGTCACCGTAGACCGCCCCCTTGGTTCCACCCATCCACAGCATTCCCACATCTACTACCCAGTGAATTAGGGCCTTTTGGCCGGGGAACCCGCGCCGGACGGGGAAGACCTTGATGCCTACGTCCTAGGTGTAGACCGTCCGCTGGATATCTTTA
>JAAYMM010000091.1 GCA_012521335.1 Bacillota bacterium
CTTCTCGGTTGGGCCAAAGCAGAGGCGAATACTGTCCGTTGAAGGTATTCCAGGGGCTAGTCTTGTCCCGCGGACTGAAGGATGCTCCTATCAAATCAAAGGAGAGCTGCCGGACAGTCTCGCCGTCGATTCCGAAAGACACCTCGGCGTACCGAAGAAATTCGGTGAGATCCTCCCATGTTTGCCCATCGGGACGCCCTATGAGAAGCCTAGCTTTAATTTGTCTGGTCGCTGGTATTGCCACTTTCAGCTCCTCCTCGACTACTGTTCAACGACAATTAGCGAAAGCTGTCTGCCATCAGGGTGCCACACTCCACCCCGCCCAAATTGTACTCGTTCTTCGGACTCAACATCCACATAAGCAGGTATGGAGTTTTCCTCATCACCAAAGTCATCAATCCAGAAGTTGATGACTCCGTGTGATGCCGTCTGAAGCACACTTAAGATTGTGTCAGCTTCGCTCTTGGTTACCGGACGTGTTTGCAGCCGCCAAGTCCGCTTGACGGCTACAATGTCGCGCCGCAGCTTTCCGCTTGCTGTCCTCGCCTCGTCCCCCAAGATTTCACGGTCAATTACTATCGCATAGACGTAGGGAATGGGGTAGCCCCCAATCTTAGCCACGCTCATGCCCTGCCACCTGCCAATCCGTACCGCATCAGGCCGGCTTTTCGTGCAGCCCTTGTCACGGCGCGTGAGACACGCTCCTCAAAGTCGTCGGCGTAGATGCTGCCCTCAACGTGTACCTCAACGACAATCCTTCCGCCGCCTTCCTCAAGCGGGATCACAGCCTCCGGCCCGCGCTCGCCAAGCAGCGCAAAGGTTGGCCGAGTCACTATGCCGCCCTCGGCCATAGGTATCGGGTCGGCTGCGTGGAAGCGTCTCAGGGCGATCTTAAACCCAGTAGGCACGTTCCGGAGGGCCTCATTGACGCCCTTTACTGTATCACTCAAGTCCTTCATGCCAAGCCCCAGCTCGTCGAGCACGACGAAGAACTGCTCACTGCGGTCGCTGATCTGGCTGATCACGTCCCGGATGGTGTCAAGCTCCCCGGCTGTTGCAACTCCATCCCGCACAGCTTCAAAGATCTGATCGCTCAAGGTCTCAAACAAGGGCCTCATCGCCGCCGACTCCAGGAACCCGGCAATCAGCGCATCCCGCACGTGGTGAAGCAGGCTGGTTTCGAGGCGCTTGGCAAAGTCCTCCACCGTTTCAGTTGAGAATGCCTGCTGTACGGTGCCCACAAGATCGCCAACTGTGAGGCCAAGAGCCGACTTGAAGTCCTCGATCAGCTGCTCAAGGGCCCTCCTCTGGGCCTCAAGCTGTTCGGTCAGGGCCTGGATTTTTTGCTGCTGGTTCTTCTTCGCCGTACTGCCGCCCAGAAGGCCCCCAAGCAGTCCGCCGATCAAGGCTCCCACAGGGCCGCCGACTATTCCACCTATTACAGCGCCAACTCCACCTCCAACTATCGCTCCCGCGGCAGTAACCTGGCCAAGGCGATCCTCCAGTTTGGCTATTGTGGCCTCGGTGTCGGAAATGGCCCGGCGCGTCTGATCGATGGCCCCGAAGCGTTCCTCCGTAGTCATCTGCCGGGCCGCCTCGACCAGCTTCTCGGCAGCTTCGATCTGCCGTTCTGCCGCCTCGGCCTGTGCTTGAGCAGCACCGCCAATAAGGCCCAGCACACCGCCAAACAACGCCCCGAGCAGTCCCGGCTGACCCAGCAGCGAAGCGGCGCCAAACCCCACGCCTGCGCCGACCATAGCCCCCGCTCCCGTGGGCCCCA
>JAAYMM010000027.1 GCA_012521335.1 Bacillota bacterium
GTTTTGTTTGCATAACTAAATTATACCAGGGTACGGGCTCCTTCGCGAGCCCGTATTCTCGTTATTAGACAAAAAAGGGCCGTGCAGGATGAACTAATCAACGTTCATTCTGCAACAGCCCCTTTTCGCGCCAACACCTGGTGGGAGACGTCTGTCGGCTCCTGAACCGCGGCAACAGGGCAGGGAAGTGGACAGCAAAGAGCCCTGGGCGAAGGCCAGGGCTGCCGATGCAAAGTAGTGGCTGTATCAGCCGATTAAGCTCTGAGCAAACAAGTCGAGGCGGTGTTTGAGACTAGCATTAATTACTTTGCCGTCTACCTTAATGACCAGGCCGCCTCCGATGCCGGGATGCACTTGGGTGCGGATCAGCACACGCTTGCCAGTGAGTTTGCTGAGCCGGCGCTGAAGCTCAGCCTGTTCTTCGGAGCTCATCTCCACCGCTGACGTAACCTCAGCAATGGTTGTATTCTGCTCCTCCAGTACCAGGCGTTCGAAATCCCGTTGTATCAACGGCAGCAGTGGCTCACGCCCCTTGTCTACCACCAAAAGGAGGAAGTTCTCCAGCACCGTGGAGAGCTTCATCAGCCGGACCAGTTCCGCTTTGCGCGAGCGGTCCGTGCGGGGATGGTAGAAAACCTTGCTGATCAACGGGTCTTCTAGTACCTTGAGCACTTTCTGCAGTTCTTCATCGAGCGCCGCTCGCGCCTCCCCGGCTGCCGAGAACAGGGCTCGGGCGTAGCGGTTCGCTATTTGAGAGTTCCTGGTTATGTTCATGCTCATTGCAGATGTCCTTTTTCCAAGCTGTCCAGCTGACTGATGGTGTCAGCAATCAGGCGGCGGTGTTGGGCTGCATCAATGGTCTCGTTGATGACCTTGGAAGCAAGCAGCACAGACAGTTCACCAACCTGCTGCTTTAACTCGGCCCAGGCCTTTTCCTTTTCCAGCTGGATTTCCCGTTGAGCCCTTTCCAGAACAGCCCGGGCTTCAGCCTTAGCTTCGGCGATCAGCCTGGCCTGGACTTCCTCGGCGCGCTTCGTTGCATCATCGATGATCTGTCTGGCCTGCTGACGGCTTTCTTTGGCCTGCTGTTCCAGTTCCAGCCGCAGTGCTTCCGCAGCTCTCTGGTTTTCCTCAGCAGAGCGGATCTGGCCCTCAATTTCAGCGGTTCGTTTGTCCATGAACTCGCGCACCGGTTTGTAGAGCAGCCTGTAGAGAAGCAAAACCAGCAGGATAAAGTTGATCGTCTGCGCCAGCAAGAGATTTTGGTCAATCAACGTCTGTCACCCTTTACCGCAAATCTAGGTCGACCAGTGGGGCGCTGCCAAAAGTGCTCCCACCGTGCTCAGTGTACGCCGGCCGTTAGAGCAACTCCAGCAGGCGGTTTACCAAAGGCAGCACCACAGTGAAGATCAGGAGCAACACAACGGCAAGAGAGTAGATGGCACCAGATTCGGACACCGCTTGGCCGAGAATCATGGTGGTCCTAATCTGTCCCTCCATCTCAGGCTGGCGGGCCATGGCCTCTACTGCTTTGCCCGCTGCATAACCCTCACCAATACCAACCAATCCTCCGGCGAGCAAAGCGATGCCAGAGCCAATGGCGATTGCAGCAACAATAATGGCGATTTCTAGCATGATTTTCCCTCCCTTCGCGACCTTGCTGTCAATCTTAGCTGATTTTGACTTGAATGTAAACCACTGCCAGCAGAGTAAACACTGCCGTTTGGATGATTCCGGAGAAAATTCCGAACCAGCCCAGCAGTGGAGTGGGTAGTACATAAGGGGCGACCATGTAGATGATGCTCAGGAGGATGCCTCCGCCAAAGACGTTGCCGTACAGACGGAAGGCATGGGAAATGACCTGGGAGATCTCACCAGCTATGTTGATGGGGAACATGAAAAAGTAGGGTTCAAAAAACCCCTTGAACCAGGTCCACAATCCCTTTTTCTTAATGGCGGCCCAATGGCCCACCAGGAATACGATGGAAGCCAGGGTTAGGGTTGTGTTCAGGTTCTCTGTGGGTGAAGAAGCGCCAGGGATAACTCCGATAATGTTGGAGATACCCACGTATACAGCTATGGTGAGGATCAGGGGGACGAACTTTTTCCCTTCAGGCCCCATGTTGCCCACCACCAGGTTCTCAATGCCATCTACAGCCAGTTCCAAAAAGTGCTGCGCTCCCCTGGGGACTTTCTTCAGGTCCCGGGTCAACAGGAAGCAAGCGACGGAGACTGCGGCCATAATGATCCAAGTGAACAAGAGCGGCTTACTGATCGGGAACGAATGTATGTAGAACAAAACTTCAGCTTCCACGCTTGATCCTCCCCTGCAGCAGGTGGTAGTAGATGGCTAACCTTGGTAGGAGCAATCCTCCGAAGGCTGCCAGGTAATTGACGTGAGGGTTCACCGCTGCCGCCGCGAAGGTGGCAGCATAGAGGGCTAGGCGTTTGAGAAATGATCTGCGGTTGAGACGCGACACGTCTCGTGAGGATAGGCTCACTGTCTTGGCCATGCGCAATAACCGGGTGGCATCCACAACCATCAACCTTAAAGCGAGCACACTCATGAGCCCGCCTAAAAGCACTCCTAGCCCGATGTCCATTCTATAGAGCAGAAGTCCTGGTGTGAGCAGGAGCGTAAGAACGGTAGTTGTACGAACAATGTCGTTTTCGTCAAACATCACTTGCGCTCCGAGTTGGCAGTGAACGTGTCCATAATCAGCCTATAGGCGTTCCAGAGGGCAGCAAAGCACCCAACAAGCAAAAACACCAGGGTAAACACCGCCCCCGTTTTGAGCAGGGAATCGAGGTATAGCCCCAATGCGGTGCACAGGCCCACACTGACTATAACGGTTACTCCCACCTGGGTAACCAGAGCCAGGTATTTCAGGCTATCTTTCATCGCTGCTCCTTCCCGTCTTCAGACCTCTATAGATGTTCCACACAAAGGATCGATTTCCTTCTTCAGTCAGCAAAACGCTGCTTTGAAGAAGTCCCATGTGTATGATAACATATCATGGACAGGATATCCAAATCCAGGACTTTATCTGACATGATGGGAGATGTGGAATGAAGATAGGAGTTGCATCGCTAGGTTGTGCTAAGAACCTAGTGGATACAGAAATCGTACTTGGATTTCTAACTGAGGCGGGGCATGAGCTTGTCAGTGATCCGCGCCAGGCTGAGATAATCATCGTCAATACCTGTGGGTTCATCACAGAGGCCAAGGAAGAGTCCATCGCGGCCATTTTGGAGATGGCAGCCCTCAAGGAGACAGGCCTATGTAAGGGCCTGATTGTCATGGGTTGCTTGTCCCAACGCTATGCCCACGAGTTGTGGGAGGAAATCCCTGAAATAGACGCTATGCTGGGCACCAATGAACTGGATCTCGTTCCTTCAGTGATAGAACGCGTGACCTCCGGCGAGAGGGTTATGGAGCGCCGCGGCCATTACTTCGACTACAACCGATCCTATGCCCGGCTGTCTACCACTGGGTCGCACCTTGCCTATCTAAAAATCGCTGAGGGGTGCTCTCACAGCTGTGCCTTCTGTGTGATCCCCCAGATCCGCGGTCCCTACCGCAGCCGCACCGTAGAGTCTATCGTCAGCGAGGCCAGGCTCCTGAAGGAAGCTGGAGTGAAAGAGTTGGCCATAATTGCCCAAGATACCACAGCCTACGGAAGGGATCTAGGGACTAACATCGTCGAGCTACTCCAGGAACTTTCCCAACTGGAATTTCCTTGGCTCCGCTTACTCTACACTTACCCCACGTCTATCAGCGATGGACTGCTGAACCTCATGGCGCGCGAACCCAGCCTGGTGAAGTATGTAGATCTGCCTCTGCAGCACGTTTCCGAGAACGTACTGCGGAGTATGAAACGGCCGGGCAGCTATGCTGCCACCATGGGTTTGATCTACAAGATTAGGGAGCGAGTCCCTGGAGTGGTAATTCGCAGCTCATTTATTGTTGGCTTCCCGGGTGAAACAGAGGAAGACTTCCAGGAATTGCTGCGGTTCTTGGCGGAAGCCCGTCTCAATCATGTCGGCGTCTTCAAGTATTCCCGCGAAGAGAACTCGGCTGCGTATGCCTATAGAAACCAGGTACCTGAGGCGATCAAAGAACGCCGCTATCATGAGGCCATGATGCTGCAGCAGCAGATTTCCACTGCCCTGAACGAGGAACTAGTTGGCAGGGAACTGCAGGTGCTTATGGAATACCCATTAGAGGAGTCGGAACTAGTCATGGTAGGTCGGCACAGCGGGCAGGCTCCGGAGGTGGACGGGGTGGTCTATGTGGGCAGAGGTGATCTCCAGCCGGGAGACCTGGTCACGGTCCGCATTACGGAAGCCCGGGCTTATGACCTGGCAGGAGAGGTGGTTGAGCGCAGTGAATCTGCCTAATTTGGTGACACTTATCCGCATCTCGCTGGTACCGCTGTTTGTGCTGTTGTACCGGAGGAACCCAGATCCTACGGTGATGAATCTGCCTGCGGCCTTGGTCTTTGTATTGGCCTCCGCAACCGATGCCTTGGACGGCTATCTGGCCCGCACCCGCAGGGAGATCACCCGCTTTGGGCAGCTGATTGACCCTATTGCAGACAAACTGCTCATCGCCGCTGCTCTCCTGGTTCTGGTGGAGGCACGGCAGGTGAATACTTGGGTCGCCTTGATCATCTTGGGCCGGGAGTTTGCCGTTTCTGGCCTGAGGATTTTAGCTGCCGCGGAGGGGAAGGTGATTGCCGCCTCGCTGTGGGGTAAAATCAAGACGGTCAGCCAGGTTGTGGCAGTTATGGCCTTCTTTCTGGGCATCTCCTGGGCTCCTGTACTGATGTGGTTAGCGGTGGTGGCCACGATTTTATCCGGGGTCAGGTACTTCCAGAAGGCCCAAGATGTTCTAAAAAGCTCCATGGAATAGTGTGTTATAATACTCAGTGTCAGCAGCCTATGCTGGCACTTTTTTTATTGACTTTAGTGGGGGGAAGCACCCATGACTTATCGCGGGTTACATCTGCCGACAGCGGCTTTAGTCTTTATTTTGGTCCTGGCCGTCGGCTTAATTGGCAGGTTTGTGTACGACAAAACTCAGGTAACCGGCCCGCTGGAGGCTGCGCTGCAGCGAATCCCCGGAGTAGATCAAGTACGGCTGGAGAACCGTTCTCGGGGCCAGATCACGGCCTATCTAGAACTGGACCGAGAGGCGTACTTGGCCCCAACGCTGCAGGCGGTGTGGCGCACTGCGGGTGAACACGGAGTGCAATTGGCCGTTTGTGTGCAGGACACGGCCAGCCCCGAGTTGGTGTACCTGTTTAACCGCCTGCGCATTGCCGCGGAGGAAGCCATCATGACCGGCCAGTTCACCGTACTCGAGCAGCGCGTTGGCGCTTTGGCCGGGGGAGAAGGAGTGGCTTGGGACTTATCCGTGGATCGGGATTTTGTGTATGTGTCGCTCCGTACGGGAGATCACATACTCCGAAGGGTCATCAGCCGTGCTCCCCGCAGCGACGCGGGAGAACTCTATGTTGGGGGAGGTGTTCTGGGTTGGGCAAACGGCTAAAGGAGATAGCACTGGGAACCGGTCTTGCCGTTTTGGCCTTGGCCGTGGTTTTCGGCTTGGATCTGAGCATGTTGGTCTTACCGTTGAGCCTCTTGGCGTTAGGTGCGATGATGCTTGGCGCTCGTGGCGGCTTTGCGGCCCGTTTCAGCCCGGCTAAACTGGGGCCGGTGGAAGGGAGCAGTGTTCCGCAGGTCACCTTTGCCCAGATCGGCGGGCAGGAGATGGCCAAGCGGGAACTCGTGGAGGCGCTCATGTTTCTCAAGGAGAGTGCCCGCACCAGGCAGCTGGGAATCAGGCCCCTAAAGGGCGTTCTCCTCGTGGGCCCTCCGGGCACAGGCAAAACGCTCATGGCCAAAGCCGCCGCCAATTACACGGCTTCTGTCTTTCTGGCTGCTTCGGGATCGCAGTTTGTGCAGATGTATGCTGGCGTAGGTGCTAGCAGGGTGCGTCAGCTGTTCAAACAGGCTCGTACCCAAGCGGAGCGGGAGAAGAAATCCAGTGCCATCATCTTCATCGATGAGATTGACGTGTTGGGGGCGAAAAGAGGAACGAACGCAAGTCATTTGGAGTACGATCAAACGCTGAATGAACTCCTCACGCAGATGGACGGGGTGGATAGCGAGGGCGATGTCCAGGTCTTGGTGGTAGGCGCCACCAACCGCATGGACTTGTTGGATCCGGCGCTGCTTCGGCCCGGTCGTTTCGACCGCATCGTTCAGGTGGATCTTCCGGACAAGGCGGGGCGCCTGCATATCCTGAACATCCACGCCGCAGGTAAACCCCTGGCTGCTGATGTCTGTCTCGAGCAGATCGCCGCGGAAACCCACGGTTTTTCCGGGGCTCACCTGGAAAATCTTCTGAACGAGGCGGCCATCTCGGCGCTCAGGGCTGGCCGGCAGGAGGTCACCCAGGCTGACTTGCGCGAGGCGGTAGAGAAAGTGATGCTGGGCGAAAAATCCAGCCGCTTGCTGCAGAAGGAGGAGCGGGAACGGGTGGCTTACCATGAGGTGGGGCATGCTGCCATGAGCGAACTGGTGCGGCCTGGATCAGTGGCCTCAATTACCATCGTCTCCCGTAACCGGGCTTTGGGCTACATTAGACAAGCGTCCCAGGATGACCAGTATCTCTACACCAAAGACGAACTGCTCCAGGCTATCCAGGTGTGTGTGGCAGGGGCCGTAATGGAGGAGATCGCCTTTGGCCAGCGTTCTACCGGGGCAGCCAACGACATTGAACAAGCGGTGAACCTGGCCAAGCGCATGGTGTTTGCGGGCCTGTCACCGTTAGGCATCGTCAGTTCCGATCTTCCTGCCGCGGAGCTAAACGCTGCCGTTGTGCAGATCATCCAAGAGCAAGAAGAGGAGGTCAGGAAGACTCTATCCGCCAGGGTTGAGGTTGTGCAGAGGATAGCAGCCCATCTGCTCCGGCAAGAGACCATGGGTGGAGACGAGTTCCGCTTACTCCTCGCTGCGAAGCAAGCTTCCTGACTTCTAGGCTGGGTTGCGATGGGGCCCCAGCCTTTTTCGCGCCTACAACCTTCCCCCTAGGAGCTCGGCATGGAGCCCTTCTATGATCTCAGGGATGAGCTGTGGATAGTGCTTGCCTATGCGCCTGAGCCAGCTGTCCGTGTTCTTTTCTCGTAGTTCTACAAAGGCCTTGAGAAGGTACTTGATAACGGCTAAGTCATACATCCGGTAGAGGTGGTAAAAGAGCAGCGTTCCCTTGAGGTGTACTTGGCTCGGTCTTTCGCCGTCTCGAGTCCGAATCGGCTCCGGCTTTTCTTCTCGGCAGTAGTCCAGAATCACGTCGTGCACATAACTGGTGTGGCCGTTTTCCAACAGATAGGCGAGGGCTGACCATTCAGCACTTGTTTCATTGAGCCAATCCTCCCAGTTGCCAGCGGCGCCACAGCACCAGTTATGGGCAAGTTCGTGCCCGATCAGGTGAGTGATCGGCTCTTCGGAGACGGCGGTGTCTTTTCCATAGGCGAACACTAATCTGTTCAGGATAATGGTGCGGTCTATGTTATAGGCTCCAGCGTTGAAACTGGTAGGCAGCGAAACGATGGACACTTCGTCAACTGTGTTACAGCCATATAGGCTCTCGAAATAGGGAAGCAGTCCTGCCAGACTGTTCACGCAGAGCGCGGCTATATGATCATCGGTGTCGTCTTGGGGATAATAATAGATCACTCCACCCTGCGACCTTTTGCATCTGTAGTTCTTCAGGGCGACAATGAACAGCTCATCTTCTTGGGGACGATAATACCAAGCGTTCTCCTCTGGAAGGAAGTGCGCGTTCAAGACTACATAATCCAATCCAGGATAGATGAACACTTCTGCGTCCCACACACCACCGCCAGGAGAAATCGGGCACGGATACCACCCGCTAGCCCGGTTTATGGCCAGGACATCGTCCGAAAACAGAGTGTGTTGAGCCCGCGAAGCACCAGAGTAAAAAATAGAGAACTGCGTGCCCAGCGCATTCTTGACTACATAACACCCCCGATCAGCACGATAGGGTGAGTCAATTGTTCGCTTTTCTGCAGACTCAAACTCCAGGCACCTACCATCACTGTCAACGATCCTATCCACCTGGTAACCGCAAGCCAGTTGAAATGTGAAGGAACCTGAAAGGGGCTCCCGGAAATCCAGCCTGCACTCAACCTCAATGGCGTCGCTTCTCTTCCATAGTCTCAGCAGCATCCGATTCATCAGACCACCTCACTCGGAGGGTGTTCGTTGGTCACTGAAAAAAGATTCTACGAACACCACCCGGAAATCCTGCTGGACGGTGTGGGGTGGGAACGACAGCACTTCCTGGTTGTTCCTCCAACTTGAACCTGCTATAATCAAAGAGGCCTAGACTAGCGGAGCAGAATGCGGGTGAGCAGCGCCGTGATCCCCGCAGCCATAATCGGCCCTACAGACACTCCTCCAAAGAAGGAGACACTGATCATCACTCCAATCAAGATGCCGGGGATGATGGCAGGCTCAACGGCTACGAACTCTAGGCCTTGACTGTTGAGATACGCCCCGAGTAGACCGCCTACGATGGACAGGATGCCCACGGGGCTGAAGAGTGACGAAACCAAGGTTTTCATGGTGACCTGCCCAGTGGCGAATGGTACCATGAGGGCAATGGTCAAAAACAGCAGTCCCGCCTCCAGGCCTCGGGTCTGGATCAGCGGGAAGAGTCTGTTGAGACGCATGAGATCAAGAAAAAAAACGATGGCCGCGGCCGCGCCCAAGAGGTTGTTCTTGGACAGAACGGCTGCTGCAAAGATGATCAGCAAGGGCAGTGAGGAGTGCATTTTCATCCCCCCTTGGATCATCCTATTCCCAACGCGGCGTTCTATGAAAGGGATGATTACTATCAACGGCCAACCGCATCTGGGACTTATCACCGATAACCGTGTGCTCATGACCGCGCTTTTGGCCTGGGCGGTGGCCCAGGTCTTGAAAATCGTATCTTGGGCGGTTACACGGGGGAAGTTCAACGTAAGGCGCCTAGTTGAACCCGGTGGTATGCCCAGTTCCCACAGCGCTTTTGTGACCTCTTTAGCCACGGGTATCGGTATCTCTGAGGGATTTGACTCCACTCTCTTCGCCCTGGCGGCGGTGTTTGCCCTGGTGGTGATGTACGATGCCGCGGGTGTGCGGCGCGCGGCGGGCAAGCAGGCCCGGGTCCTTAACGCCATCATCGAGGATCTCAACCGCCGAGAAGTCCACCCAGAGCGCCTGCGTGAGCTCTTGGGGCATACGCCAGTGGAGGTAGTGGTGGGTGCACTGTTAGGCATAGTGGTCGCTGTATGGCGTCTCTAGTGAAAAGGCACAGGGGTTTCCTGTGCCTTTCTGTTACGGGCTCCAGACCCGTGGTTCGGAGTAGTAACCTACGAGCCCATAGCGGCTTACGGCAGCCACTACATAGGTTACTGTGGATGAGAAGCTTTCCGAGTCTGGAGCGTGTATGATGGAGGTGATCCCGTGCGACGAAGAGGTCAGAACTTGAAAGCGTTCCAGAGGGTTGGTCTGGGCTAGGACAATGTAACCCTGCAGATTCCAGTGGTTCACCGGCTCCCAGCTGATCTCGATTTGCGAGCTGTCTCCGGTAACCGTCACCCCAGTGGGGGCGGGGAGCAGGGTTTCTACCCGCCCGGTTATCACCAACTCCTCTGATTCTGGTTTCCAGGTGAGGAAGAGTTCTTCATTCTCCCCAATATGGATGACCTGCCAGATGCCGGGGCCCAGCCTATTGCCGATGTGGAACGATTCCGTGTAGAGCTCGACCTTGAACTCGTAGCTGCCTGGACTGATTTCCAGTTGGGTTTCGAAGGGAGTCTCGGCGTTCGGGCGAACTACTTCATAGAGCTGGTCGTTGAAATAGATGCGTGCCCTGAGGGCTAAATTGCGGAAGATGTAGTTGTCTAGATCCAGAGTGATGTGAACAGTGCTGGCGGCGGGCCTGAGCACAAGCTCCACAGTGCTGCCGGTTCCGTAGCTGATCTCGGTGGACTGAGGTTTGCTTTGATAGAGCACCTTGCCTTCTGCATCGACTAGGTAGACCGTAAGTTCCCACTGACCGAGAGGAACCTGAAGTACGCCTTGGAACTCACTCTGATGTACGGGAACTGTGGCTTCCACCACGTGTTTTCCGCGCTTGAGCACGATTTGAGCTGCCACTATATCCGCCGAGGCGGCATCCACTGTTCCTAGGACGGTGAGCGGCGCAGACGTGGCGGGGAGCACCGCGCCAGTCTGGCAAGCACTAAGCAGCAAAGCCGAGGATGTAAACAGCAGGAGGAGTACGTTGCCGTTACTTCTTCTCATTGCTGGCCTCCTCAGTTTCCCTGGGCGCATTCTTAGAATACCACAGAAATGTATAGAAGTCAATATAAAAAGATAAGTTTCTGAAAATGAGGTGAAGGCCATGCGGGCAGAACTGATCATGGTGGGTACAGAGCTGTTGTTGGGAGAAATCGTGGATACGAACGGTCCATTTATGGCCCGGCACTTGGCGGACCTGGGGATCGATGTGTATTTCAAATCCACAGTGGGTGATAACTTGAGCCGCCTTCAGGAGGTTCTCAAGAAGGCCTTCGGCCGTTCGGATCTAATCCTGATCAGCGGTGGTTTGGGTCCCACCGAGGATGACCTAACGCGGGAAGCGGTTAGCCTGGCTGCCGGTTGTCCACTGCGAGAGGACCCGGAGGTGATACGCTGGATCGAAAACCGCTTTGTGGAGCGCTATGGGTCGCTGACAGCTATGAGCCCGCAAAACCGGAAACAGGCGCTTTTTCCAGCAGGCAGTGAGATCATTCCGAACCCAGTAGGTACCGCGCCCGGTTTTTGGCTGGAAAAGGCAGGCAGGATCGTGGTGGCGCTGCCCGGCGTGGCTCGGGAACTGGAGGCCATGTTTAGGGAGACGATCCTGCCTAAGTTGAGAACGGTGGCTGGCGAAGAGGCTCTCGTCATCCGCAATCTGCATTTTGCGGGAATTGGGGAGTCCAGCTTGGCAGAACTTCTGGCCGATCTGGTGTCGGCCCAAACCAATCCCACCATAGCGCTTTATGCATCTGGGGGAACTGTGCGCGTGCGCCTGGCAGCCAAAACGGCCCAGCGCGCCAAGGCGTGGGACCTGATTGCTCCCCTGGAAGCAGAGATCAAGCGGAGAGCAGGGGCCTACTTCTATGGTGTCGATGAGCAGTCCCTGGAGGAGGTTGTCGCCAAGGGCTTTCTGGAGAGGGGCCTTACGTTAGCCTTGGCCGAATCCTGTACCGGGGGGCTTATTGCCCACCGCATCACCAACATTCCTGGCAGCTCGGACTTCTTCCTGCGGGGGTATGTGGTCTACACCAATCAAGCCAAAATCGATGACTTGGGGGTGCGTCCTGCTACATTGGCGGCGTTCACTGCCTACAGTGCGGAGGTAGCCCGAGAAATGGCAGAAGGAGTGCGCAAGAGGGCCCAGACCGACTTCGGCCTGGCTGTCACGGGAATCGCCGGCCCTGGGGGAGGTACTCCAGACAAACCGGTGGGCTTAGCATACATCGCTTTGGCTTCTGCGGAGAATACTACAGTCCAGAAGCATTTTTGGAGAGGGACGCGGGAGCAGGTCAAAGAACGATTGGCCACAGCCGCCCTGCAGCTGCTCTGGCGAACCCTCAGCGGGCTGCAGGCTGACTAGGGGGATGGGGTGTACATGGAGCAGCGAAAAAAGAACCGCAGCAGGTATCTGCCGGTTCTTTTTGCTTTTTTGGGCTCGATTGTCTTTGTCAACCTTTTTTCTGGGACTGATTACCGGTTCTTCTCCCTCATGGTTAAGGTGCATGTCCTCCTGGGCGGTGCTTCCCAGACCCGCCTGGTTCTGCCTCCAGTGGGGGAAATCCGGGCCCACACTCATTGGTTCCCTGTGCAGTTAACCGCGGAACTGCGCAGTGTAGATCTGAACTCGCTGCGCCACACCGTCTTTTCACCCCTGGTGGAGGATGGACTGGTACCGGAACTGGTGCAGAAGGGAGCCGTTCAGATCATCCTGCACTTCTTGCTCAAGCAAGTCTTTTTGGCCTTTTTGGGTGCTATTTGCGGCCTGTTCGTTTTGGGTGTGCGCCGCCCCCGCCGGCTGCTGCAGGGGGGGTTGGCTGCGATGATGGTCCTTCTAATTATTGTGGGGGTAGTCTACTCCACGTATAACCTAGAAGCCTTTGAGAGGGTGGAGTATGAAGGGATGATTGAGGCGGCTCCGTGGGTGTTGAGTATGGTACGGGACGCCTTGGCTCAGGTGGAGGAACTGGGCCAGAGGGTGCAGAACCTGGCATCTAATCTGTACTCAGCGCTGCAGCGCCTGGAAGAGCTGGGGCCAGTAGGCCTGGTGGAGGCAGATGTGCTGGTCCTGCATGTTTCAGACATTCACAACAACCCGGTAGCCTACAACTTTGCTGCCCAGGTGGTGGAGAACTTCGGAGTGGACGTCATTCTAGACACGGGCGATCTAACCGACTGGGGAACGGCCTTGGAGGCGGAGATCACGAAGCGCATTGAGCGGTTGGGCTTACCGTACATCTTCGTTTCAGGGAATCATGATTCGCCTCAAGTGGTGCAGAGGCTTTTGGAAACACCCCATGCGGTGGTACTGGGGCCTCCGGTTACGATTGCAGGGCTGCACATTGCGGGGGCTGGAGATCTGGTAGCCGGCAGCTATCTGCCCACACCGGCGTCTCAGGAAGAGTTGGCTGCTCTGGCTGAGGAGATTAACACCACGTGGGAGGAAAGGGAAGAGAAGCCCCACATTTTCCTGGTGCACAATCACCGAGTGGCGGAGGCCATCACACCCGGGTTGTTTCCTGTGGTGGCATATGGCCATACGCACCTATGGGGGGTGCGCCAGGTGGATGGTACTGTGTACAGCAACGCCGGAACCACCGGAGCGGCTGGAATTCGGGGGTTTCAGAGCAAAGAACCACTCCCCTATAGTCTGTCACTGCTCTACTTCGTCCGCGATGAGGCTGGCAACTTGCGGCTGGAGGCGGTTGATGGAGTACATGTCACCGGGTTGGGCCAGAGTTTTTCCCTGCAGAGAACATTTGTTGAACACGGCAGGAATAGCGGTGGGAATGTAGAACTAACACTCTGAAGTGAGCCAAAAGGCCATTGGTTGCTGTGTTTGCCTGGGGAAACGGTATGGGCTTGATAGGACGGCTGAACGTCTTGTTGGGCAGGTTTCTCCTCTTTTTATGAGCTGTGGGCGAACGTATGTTTCAACAGGAAAGGGGCGAACTCTCTAGTGGATGAAAAGCAAAAGGCTTTAGATCGAGCCATTCTCCAAATCGAGAAACAGTATGGCAAAGGTTCAATTATGAAACTGGGCGAGCAGTCCAAATTAGATATGGACGTGATTCCCACCGGTTCTCTCTCCTTAGACATCGCCCTGGGCGTGGGAGGTATCCCCCGGGGCCGGATCGTGGAAGTCTACGGACCCGAGGCTTCTGGTAAGACGACACTTGCTCTCCATGTCATGGCACAGGTGCAGAAGTCAGGCGGCATCGCGGCCATGGTGGATGCTGAGCATGCTCTCGACCCCGGTTATGCCCGGGCAGTAGGTGTGGATATTGACAACTTACTCATCTCCCAGCCGGATCATGGGGAACAAGCCTTGGAGATCGCCGAGCATCTGGTGCGCAGTGGAGCGGTTGATGTGGTGGTGATCGACTCGGTGGCAGCGCTCGTACCCAGGGCGGAGATCGAAGGCGAAATGGGCGATTCCCATGTGGGCCTCCAGGCTCGCTTGATGTCGCAGGCTCTGCGCAAACTCACCGGAGCCATCAGTAAATCCAACTGCACCGTGATCTTCACCAATCAACTGCGCGAAAAGGTTGGGGTGATGTTCGGCAACCCCGAAGTCACTCCCGGCGGGCGGGCCCTCAAGTTCTATGCCTCGATCCGTCTGGACGTTCGGCGTATTGACTCCCTGAAGCAGGGCAGCGAGATCGTGGGCAATCGCACCAGGGTGAGGGTTTTGAAAAACAAAGTGGCTCCTCCCTTCAGGGAAGCGGAGTTCGATATTATGTACGGTAAGGGGATCTCTCGCGAGGGCGACATTCTGGATCTGGCCACGCAGCTGGATCTGGTGAACAAGAGTGGTGCCTGGTATTCCTATGGCGATGTGCGTCTAGGCCAAGGACGTGAAGCAGCCAAGGAGTTTTTGATCCAGAACCCAGAACTGGCGGAAGAGTTGGAGCTGAAGATCAGAGCTGCAAAGGGCCTGATCCGGACTGAGCAGGCCCAGGGGGTAGAGGCGCACAGTGAACGGGAAGAGGGATGAGACCGCGAAAAGCGCGGCGCTGCGGCTGCTCACAATCTGTGACCGCAGCACACAAGAACTGCGTGCCCGTCTGGCACGCAGGTTTTCTGCTGAGGAAGTGGAAGAGGCTATTCAGTATCTTAAGGACATCGGCTATCTGGATGACCTGCGTTACGCCCGGAACTACGTGCAGTCCCGCAACCGGAACCGGCCCACAGGAAATTACCTGCTGCGCCTGGAACTGGGCAGCAAAGGCATAGACGACGCCTACATCGACCAAGTTCTCAACTCCCCGGAAAGGGAATATGAGCTGGCGCTAGATTTGGCTGCCCAGCGCTTGGGGCGTCTCGAGCGCGAAGATGCTCTGACGCGTTGCGGCAAAGTGTACCGGCTGCTGCAGCGGAGGGGTTTCCCGGGGGCCGTAGCTAGGAAAGTGATAGGTGAACTGCTTGACAGGGATCCAGAAAAAGAATACAATTAAAGCGAGTTGTTCGGCTGTGCTAGCTCAACATATTCGAAAACGAAATGGATAGTCTGAACTGGAAAAAGACCTTGAACACTGGAAAAAGCTGAGTCGCGGCTCGGCTTTCTTTTCTAAAGGTGTGCAGAGGAGGAGGTGAATGCGATCGAGTTATTGATTACCTTGATTAAGTACGGGTTAGTGGCAGCGGTTTCCCTCGTGGTAGGCTACTTCGTGAGAAAAATCTCCGCTGAGGCCACCATCCGTTCTGCTGAAGAAGAGGCGCGCAGGATCGTGCAGGAGGCAGAACGGGATGCGGAAAACAAGAAGCGTGAAGCTTTGGTGGAGGCCAAGGAGGAAATCCATAGGCTCCGTTCTGAAATGGAGAGGGAGGCTCGGGAGCGCCGAGCTGAACTGAACCAGTTTGAGCGGCGGGTATCGCAGAAAGAAGAGATGCTCGACAAGCGCAGTGATGCCTTGGAACGCAAAGAAGAAGCTCTGCAGAGGAAAACCCGTGAGATGGAGCAAAAGCAGCAAGAGATCCATGAACTCCTGGAAAAACAGCGTCAGGAACTGGAACGGATCTCGCAGCTGACCACGGATGAAGCCAGAGAGATGATTCTCAAGGCCGTGGAAGAAGAAGTGAAACACGAGACTGCCATGCTAATCCGGGATTTGGAGCAGCAAGCACGGGAAGAGGCTGATAAAAAAGCCCGTGATATTATTTCCCTGGCCATTCAGCGCACTGCTGTCGACCATGTGGCCGAGTCTACAGTCTCGGTGGTGGCCCTCCCCAACGATGACATGAAAGGGAGGATCATCGGACGCGAAGGTAGGAACATTCGGGCCTTGGAGACGCTGACAGGGATAGATCTGATCATTGACGATACGCCTGAAGCGGTGATTCTGTCGGGATTTGATCCGGTGCGCAGAGAGATCGCCCGCATTGCTTTGGAGCGCCTGATTGCGGATGGACGCATCCATCCCGCTCGCATTGAGGAAATGGTGGAAAAGGCGCGCAAGGAAGTGGACGCGATCATCCGGGACGCTGGGGAGCAGGCTACACTCGATGCCGATGTGCACGGCCTGCATCCGGAAATAGTGAAGTTGTTGGGCAGACTACGTTTTCGAACGAGCTATGGCCAGAACGTCTTGAAGCATTCTGTTGAGGTGGCTCACTTGGCCGGCATCATGGCTGCTGAGCTGGGCGTGGATGAGCGTTTGGCTCGCCGAGCCGGTTTGCTCCACGATATTGGCAAGGCTGTGGACCATGAAATGGAAGGAACCCACATCCAGATTGGAATTGAACTTCTGCGCAAGTACAGGGAAAACGAAGATGTGATTCATGCTGTGGCCTGCCATCACGGGGACTATGAACCCCAGAGTGTGGAGGCAGTGCTGGTGGCAGCCGCCGACGCTATTTCCGCGGCCAGGCCTGGAGCGCGGCGGGAGACTTTGGAAAGCTATATCAAGCGCCTGCAGAAACTGGAAGAGATCTCCTCGTCCTTCGATGGAGTGGATAAATCCTACGCCATTCAGGCCGGGCGCGAGGTGCGGATCATCGTCAAACCCGAGCGCATCAGTGATGCCTCCGCGGTCCAACTGAGCCGGGAGATTGTGAAAAAGATCGAGTCTGAGTTGGAGTACCCTGGTCAGATCAAAGTGACTGTGATCAGGGAAACCCGCGCTGTGGAGTATGCCAAATAGGACCAGGCAGCCGCCTGGTTCTATTTTTCCAAACTGCAGGGGAAGATGGAGGAGAGAGATTGGAGCTCAACGACACGCAAGTCGACCTGCTTATTTCCATTCTAGTGCGTTTTCCATGCATAGGGACCATTCACTGTGAACCGGAAACCGAGACACTGCGCCTAGTCTTTCTGCTTAGGGATGCTGAGCAGAACTACGAGGCGTTTGTCCAGAGGTTTCAGGCTCATTTATCCTTTTTCCATGGTCTGAAAGGCAGGAAAGTCAAGGTATCTTCGGTGACCAGAAAAGAAAGCGCCAAGCTCACCGTACTGGAAGTGGTGCGTGATCTGGCCAGTATATCTTTGGCGGAACTGAAGCTCATCGTGGAGCTGGTCCGCGGCCATTACGGTGAAAGCTTGATTCAGGATGGGCCAGAAGTCCGGGAAGATGATGCCCTGGAGCACGAGATGCTCATCGAGGCCCTGCTCAAGGAGTACTCCGAGTTTGGAAGCGAGCGCCTTACAGGGTTCCGGGATAACGGCAGGGTGCTGGTTTTCAGTAGCGTTTTGGGGGTGGAGAGTAAGTGAACGTGCTGATGTTGGGTGACATCTTCGGGCGGCCCGGCCGGAAGATGGTGGCCGATCTTCTACCGGAACTGGTGGAAGAGTATGACCCGGTGCTGATCGTGGCCAACGCTGAAAATGCTGCAGGAGGCTTTGGACTCACCAGAAGTGTGGCGGAAGAGCTCTTTGACCTGGGTATTCATGTGCTCACCAGCGGAAACCACATCTGGGATCACAAGGAAATGTATACGTACATAGGTGAAGAGCCGCGCATCCTGCGTCCTGCCAACTACCCCCCGCAGGTTCCAGGTTCATCGGTCTATCTGCACCGCTGCTCCGAAGGGGTAATCGCGGTCGTGAACCTCATCGGTCGCGTGTTCATGGGTGACTTCGACTGCCCCTTCCGCACCGCGGACGAGATTTTGGCTTCTTTGCCCGATGAGGTGACACACGTGCTTGTAGACTTCCACGGTGAAGCCACCTCCGAAAAGATCGCCTTGGCTCGCTATTTGGATGGGCGCATCAGCGCCTTAGTGGGTACCCACACCCATGTGCTCACCGCCGATGAGCAGATCCTACCCAAAGGTACGGCCTACATAACAGATCTGGGCATGTGCGGCCCGCTACACAGCGTCTTGGGCGTAGAGCCTGACGTGGTGATCAACAAGTTCCTGACCCAACTCCCGGCCAGGTTCACCGCGGCCAAAGGCCCAGCTTGTTTATGTGGTGTTGTAATTACGTTAACAAAAAACGGACTGGCGGAAGGAATTTTGCGCCTGAATGTTCAATAAATGCGTATAATAGGAGGATTTTCCCAGTATATATCTAATAAGATCCTTGAGGATACCACGTAAGCAGTAGCGCTTTCACCTAAGGAGGTCACATTAACATGGAAGTATTGAAA
>JAAYMM010000028.1 GCA_012521335.1 Bacillota bacterium
ACAGCTTTATCATCACCATCGGAGGCACCGTGATCCCCGTGTTCTTGGCGGCACTGGCGGCCTTCGGCCTGTCCAAACTGCATTTTCGGGGCCGCGGCTTTTTCTACGCCCTGATTGTCTTTATGCTGGTGGTGCCCACCCAGATGACCTTCATCCCCGTGCTTAGGCTGTACAACAAGCTGAGCCTGTCGGGAACCTTTGTGGGGCTCTGGCTGGTGCACACCGGATACGGCCTGCCCTTCTCCATCTTTATGCTGCACAGTTTCTTCCAGGGGCTCCCTGATGAGCTGTTTGAAGCGGCATACATCGACGGAGCTTCGCTGTGGACGTCCTTCATCCGCTTGGCCATCCCGCTGTCCGTGCCGGCCCTGGCTTCCTTGGTCATCTTCCAGTTCCTCTTTGTCTGGAATGATCTGCTGGTGGCCTTGATTTACCTCGGCGGACACGAGTCGGTAGCACCCTTAACCATGCGCTTGTCCAGCCTGGTGGGCTCTTTTGGGCAGGACTGGCATCTGCTCACAGCAGCTGCCTTCGTATCCATGGTGGTGCCTTTGATCGTGTTCTTCTCCCTGCAGCAGTACTTTGTGCGGGGTCTGCTGGGCGGTGCGGTCAAGGGGTAAAGAGTCAGCAGTTGGCAGGTAAGACAAGCATAACAAGCGGGCCTATTTGGGCCCGTTTGGCGCGTCTTGGGTAATGTTTTCCGGGTGGAGGATCCGGTGGGTGCTTAGCGAAAGTGTAGAAAGATGAAGGGAGGGCGCTTGGTGAGAAACTGGTTATGCTGGATCGTGGTTCTCTGCTGTCTGTTGATGCCCGCCGCTGCTTGGGCCCGCAGCTATGTGCTCCTGGAGCTGAACATCGAAGCCCAGGTGGGAGCAGATGCTGTGGTGCGCATTACGGAAACGCATACCGTCAGGTTCAACGGCACCTATTCAGGAATGTACCAGACCTTCAATACCTCCCGAGGTATTGCCATCAAAGACCTGCTGGTCTCCGAAGGTGGGCGGGCTTATGAACTGATTCCTGGGGAGACCCCGGGCCCGCCTGGCACCTATTTCGTGAAGGAGAGCGATGATGAGGTCTTGGTGGATTGGAGCTTCAGCGCCACCGATGAAGTGCGGGAGTTTCAGGTCAGCTACACCCTGCATAACGCCATTTTGAAGCACAATGACGTGGCCGAGTTTTACTACCAGTTTGTGGGAACCGGCTGGGACCTGCCGCGGGAGCACGTACGCATCGTGCTCACCCTGCCTTACGGGGCAGAGGAAGACCAGGTGGCAGCTTGGGGCTATGGTGCGCGGCACGGCACAGTGACCATAGAGTCCCCTTCGCGCATAGTCTGGGAAGTGGAAAAGCTTCCAGCCAATACCTTTGTGGAAGGACGGGTGGTCTTTCCCAATGCCCTGGTGCCCCTGGGTACCCGCTACACCAACGAAAACGGCCTAGAGCGCATCCTCCAGGGGGAGCAGGTGCGCGAAGAAAGGCGGCAGCGGGCGGAGCAGAGAAGGGCCTTGGACCCTTATGTGGCCGCAGGCGTGCTGCTCCTGGCTCTCCTTTTGGTCCAACATATCTGGCGCCGCTTTATCCAATCTGGCCCAAGCGGGCTTCGCGACCGTTACTACAAAGAACTACCTGGGGATTACCCTCCAGCTGAACTAGCCATCTTATTCAACCGCACAGTGCAGGGCCGGGATTTCACCGCCACTCTGCTGGATTTGGCCCGGAGAGGTTATCTGAACATTGAAGAGGTGACGGGTCCCCAAAGCCGCACCGGGCGAGGCGAGGCGAACTATCGGTTCAGGAAGCGGGAAGTGTCCGCTGACAAGCTTGGTCAGCTGCGCCCCTACGAAGGCCAGATCCTGCGGCTGCTCTTCGAAGATCTTAAGAGCGAGGAAGTAACCTTGGAAGAGCTGAAGAAATATGCCCAGAAAAAGGCCAAAAAGTTTGCTGCTTTTTGGGAAAAGTGGAGGGAAGCGGTGCAGGAGGCCGCCAAGCAGCGTGGCTTTTTCGCCGAGGAGCAGAACAAAAAGGCTCTGGTCTACCTTTGGCCTGCCTTGGGCCTGCTCATCCTGGCTGTGCCCGCAGGCCTGTTGAACATGTATGTTACCCTTGGTGTGTGCGTGGCCATGGGCCTGGCCGCTGTCATCTTGGTCGCGGTGGCCGCCTCCCAGCGTTCGGAATATGGGCGGGAGCAGTATGCCAAATGGCGCGCTTTCCGCCGCTACCTCCAGGAGTTCTCCCGGGTGGACCAAGCCCGGGTGGGCCAGCTGGGCATCTGGGAACAGTTTCTGCCCTATGCGGTTACGCTGGGAGCTGCGGATCAGATGCTCAAACAGCTGGAAGTGCAGTTCCCCACTCTGGAGCAGGAGGGGTACAGGTTTGGCGGCGCTTGGTTTGTCTACTACCACCCCGCCGGCTTCCAGTCTCTGAATCGGATGACGACCAGCCTGGAGAAGTCGATCACCGGCGTGACCTTGCCCCAAGGAACGGGAGGCAGTGGAGGCTTTTCCGCAGGCGGCGGAGGAGGCTTCGGGGGTGGTGGAGGTGGAGCCCGCTGAGCCAAGTTACGTTGAGAAGGAGAGATCTGATGAAGAGCTCGCAATGGAAATGTGCTTTAGTGCTTATGCTGTTGATCGTAACGACTGGAGCAGCGCTGCCTGCTAGGGCAGCCGCGGAGCGGGTAGTTGTGCTCGATTTTCTAGCCCTGGATGCTCAAGGCAACTACATCGATCCCCGCAGTACCGCTCAAGGGGATTTGGTGAGCCTATCCCGCATCATGGCCCAGGGTATTGGCGCCAGGTTGGTGCAGTATGGTGAGTTTGAAGTGCAGGACAGCATTTCCCTCCAGGCGGAACTGGCTGCCTTGGGGTTCGCTCCGGATACATCTGCCTGGGAGCGGGCTCAAGCCATTTTGGGAGCTGGTTTGGCCCATCAGGTCATTACCGGGTCCTTGACCCTGCTGCAGAACACGGCGGTGGTGGGCGTGCAGCGCTTCCAGCTGGATGGCAGCAGGCCCGTTCTGGCTGGTTCGGCCATGGCCAGCGCGGCCCGGGTTCAAGATGCGCCCAACCTGGTGGATAACCTGCTGACCGATCTCTTCCCCGCGGATGTGCAGGTCATCGAGCGAGCCGTGGATCAGGTCTTTGTGGTGCCTGGGCAGGTACGACTGAATCTGGGGCAGTCTCACAAGCTTTCCGTTTATGCTCTGGACGCTTTGGGCAGGCCCGTGGCTAATCCGCAGTTCCTGTTTTTCTCCAGCGACGAATCGAAAGTGGCTGTGGACGAGCAAGGGGTGGTGACCGGCCTGCAGCCTGGCACCGCCAGCATTACCGTGCGGGCCATCACCAAAGGCACACGGTCCGGTTCGCCAGCCACCATGCAGGTGACGGTGCTGCCCCCCACATTTGGCGTGCGGGTGGGACGCCTGCTCACTCCCAGGGAGGGCGATGCCCGCTTCCCAGTGCGCATTGGGCTGAGGCTCACACCCACCGTGGACCAGAAGGGGACGCAGGCTGCGGCGCCTAAACTGACGCCTGGCGAAACCATTCCCACGGAGAGCTCCAATCCGTTGGGCATCATCACATCCTTCTTTGGGTCCATGCTGACCAACGGCTTGATGACCATAGACCTGGACTTTGATCCTTCCCGGGAGCTTTTGGTCTCGTTCAGCGGGGTCCAGCGCTCCAGTGGAGGGTATTTGGGCACAGGAGTGGGGTACGTTACACCCCTAGACAATGTGGAGTCCCAAAAGGGTTTTATCCTCCGCTTCACCATCGGCACCCAGTACCGGGCCACGAATCGGTTGGCGGTGCCCGTGGAGGCGGTGGTGGACGCCATCTTCCCCACAACCAGTGTGTTTCGTCCCAGTTTTCGGCTGGGCGTGAACATCGGTTTTGATCTTTTCCCCTAATACCTCAGCTAACGAAAGAAATTTGCTCTTAACTTCGCCCAGGTGCAGGACTTACCAGTACCTGGGCGAATGTCTTAATAGTAATGCTTTTGATTAGTAGGAGGCTGGGGTCGTTGCGATTATCCATTGGCAAAAAGCTGAGCTTAGGCTTTCTCATCTTGATCCTTGTGGTGGCTGTGGTCAATCTGGTAAGCATTTTTGGGATCAACGTGATCAAGGATCATTGGGAGCAGTCCGAGGAGTGGGAGGCACTGCAGAGTTCCCTCCAGCAGAGGGAAATCGAGCACCTGCACTGGGTGAACCAGCTCCAGACGCATCTGGTGCAGGAATCGGTCGAGGGTTTTTCCCTTGAACTCGATCCTACCCGCTGCAACTTAGGCCAGTGGTTGGCCAGCGCTGAATTCCAGCGGATGCTGGAGCAGTATCCCTCTTTAGCTGAGGAGTTTGACCGGCTGATCAGCTCCCATGTCCAGCTGCACAGCTCAGCCCAGAGCATCAAATCTCTGCTGGAGAGGGGCGATGTGCCCGGTGCAGGACAGGTATACCGTACTGTGACCGCGCCTAGCCTGGCGGAAATACGCAGCGTCCTGGCCCAGGTGCGCGGTGAACTGAGCCGGGATGTGCGGCGCTTGGGCGAAGATGTGCGCCGCCTGATCAGCGCGATTACTCAACAGGTGATCATGGTGGGCGCTGCAGGCATCATCATCAGTATTGCCAGCGCGGCCGTTGTCACCCGCGGCATTACCAAGCCTTTGGCTGTACTCAAACAGGCGGCGCTTCAGGTGGGGGAGGGTGATCTGGGGGCGACCTGGACCATCAAGTCCAGGGATGAAATCGGTGATCTGTCTCAGTCCCTGAGGGAGATGGCGGACAATCTGCGCGAGCTGGTAAAGGGCATTCAGGGCAGCAGTGAGGGAGTCTACGCCTTGTCCCAGAGCCTTTCCTCCATGGCTGTGCAGACCGGTTCAGCGGTGTCCGAGGTGGCCAGTACCGCTAACGAGTTTTCGGGCACTTCGGTGACCATGGCCGAAAACACAGAACAGATGCGGCGGTCGGCCAACCATGCCATGGATGAACTGGAGCGGGGACTGGGGATGCTGCGCGGAGCGGTGGGCGGAGTGGCCAGTGCCAGGGAAGATGTGCAGCAGCTTACCGCCGCGGTGAACAGCCTGTCTGAGCGCTCCCGGCAGATCAGCGCTATTGTGGAACTGATCAGCGATATCAGCGAGCAGACCAATCTCCTGGCGCTCAATGCAGCCATCGAAGCAGCCAGGGCCGGGGAGAACGGCAGGGGCTTTGCGGTGGTGGCCGATGAGGTGCGCAAGCTGGCGGAGCAGTCTCGGATGGCTTCAGGCCAGATTGCTGAACTGATCCAGGAGATCCTGCGGGGGACCGCAGAAACCATAGAGAGGATGGAAAAGGCCGACAGCAGTGTGGAAGAGGTGGCCGAGCAGATCGAAAGGACGGGCAGCACCTTCGCGGGAATTACCCAGACCTTCCAGGAGGTGGCCGCCCAGGTGAGCGAGATCGCCCAGGCTGCTGCTGATGTGGGGGCGGGCAGTGAAGAAATCGCTGCCGCAACGGAACAGCAGTCTGCTGTGATCAACTCCATTGCAGAGAACTCAGAACAGCTGGCGCGCCTAGCGGAGCAGCTGCAGCAGCAGATCCGCCGTTTTCGAGGCTTTTAGGCATGACGAGAAAAGAGCCGTGTCTCCGAGACACGGCTCTTTCTACTACTCTTCATAATCATCGTACAGGTCTTCTCCCCGTTCCTCCCGCGCCTTGCGCAGGTTGGCCCGAGTGTGGCTCATGGCACCTACAAAGCCGAGCATAAAGCCAAAGAAGGTCACGGCGTACATGAGAATGTTCAGCCAGAGGAGGGAAGGAATCACTCCCAGTACGATGAGGAAGATGACCAGCCAACCCGCCACCAACATGATGCCGCCGATGAGCATTTGGCGCTCGGTACTCATGTTAGGCCCTTGCCTTGTCCTTATACAGCCAGCAGGCTGTAGAATGATCCTCGTACACTTGGAACTCCGGCGGGATTTCCTGGTCACAGAGTCCCTTGATCTTGTACTTGCAGCGCGGATGGAAACGGCAGCCGGCAGGCGGGTTCATCAGGCTTGGCGGTTCGCCAGCAGGAACGTCCTTGAACGTCTTCAGGTTCTCCGCATCCGGGTCAGAGGTGGCCTCAAAGAGCGCTTTGGTGTAGGGATGCAGAGGTTCTTTCAGCAACGCCTTGGTGGACGATTTCTCGATGATCTTCGCACCGTACATGGTGAAGATGCGTTCCGAGAAGTACCGCACGGTGGACAGGTCGTGAGTGATGTAGATAATGGCCAGGTTATGCCTTCTCTGCAGCCCTTGGAGAAGCTGGAGAATCTCAATCCTCACGGAGGCGTCCAACATGGATACTGGTTCATCCGCGATCAGCATCTTCGGTTCCAGAATCATGGCCCGGGCGATGACCAGGCGCTGCTGCTGTCCGCCACTGAGCATGTGGGGGAACTTGGGCAGGAAGTCCTCAATGGGAGCAAGTTTGACTTCCTCCAGAACCTGCCTAATGCGTCGCGCATGTTCCTTCTTGTCTTTGATGCCGTTGATTTTCATGGGCTCTTCCAGGATCTGCTTCACACTCATGAAGGGAGGAAGGGCTCCATAGGGGTCCTGCATGATATAACCGATGTTGGAGCGGTATTGCTTCCAGCCTTCTTTATTCAGGGCGCTCAAGTCTTGGTCTTCGAAGTAAATCTTGCCCTTGGTGGGCTGGTGGATGCCCAAAATGGTCTTGGCCAAAGTACTCTTCCCGCAGCCGCTTTCCCCTACGATGGAGATGGTTTCCCCCGGGTAGAGCTCAAAGGAGACACCATCCAGGGCCCGCACATCGCCCACTTTAAAGAAACCCATGCGGCGCACTTCAAAGTAGGTGTGCAGGTCTTCCACCCGCAGGACTGGCTGTTGTGCTTGTTCTTGCGTGAGTTTTACAGCTACGCTAGGCATGCTTCACCTCTCCCGTCTCATCCTCATTATAGAGCCAACACTGTACAGTCGCTCCATTTTCCAGTTTGGTAACCCTGGGATGGGTGGAGCACTTTGCAAATCGCTGCTCGCACCGCTCCGCAAAGCGGCAGCCTGTGGGCGGATTGATCAGCGAAGGAGGCTGGCCCGGAATGAAGCCCAATTCCTTATCTTCTCGCAGGGTAGGTACACTGGCCATGAGCTTGCGGGAATAGGGATGATGGGCGTCGGTGTAGAAGTACTCTGCGGAAGCATACTCAATCATTTCTCCAGCGTACATAACTGCAATCTCATCAGCCAGTTCACTGGCGGTGCCGATGTCGTGGGTGATGAGGATAAACGTTGTCTTGTACTCGTGTTTGATCCGCTTCAGTACGTTCATCAGGTTGGCTTGGGTCAACAGGTCCAACGCCGAGGACGGCTCATCGAGCACAACCAGTTTCGGGTTGGAGGCAAGGGCCATGGCAATGGCCGCCCGCTGCCTCATGCCGCCGCTCAGTTCAAAGGGGTAGCGCCCCAAGAAGTCCAGGGGCAGTCCCACCACGCCGAAGGCATCCCTAACCCTTTTGGCAGCTTCCTGCTTGCTGATGTCTTCGTGGATGAGCAGGGGTTCCATGAGTTGGTCCTCAATGCGGATTACTGGATTGAGGGAGTTCATGGAAGCCTGGGGCACAAGGGCAATTTTGCTCCAGCGCACCTCCCGGCGGAATTTCTCATCATCATATTTCATAATGTCCTCGCCGTCGAAGATCACGGATCCGCTGTACTCAGTGACATTGCGGGGCAAAAGGCGCAGGATGGCCTTGGCGAGGGACGTCTTGCCGCAACCTGATTCGCCCACAACGGCCAGGGTGTGGCCTTGCCGCAGCTGGAAACTCACACCATCCACAGCCTGGACAGGACCGCTCCGAGTGCGGAAGTGCAGCTTGAGGTTGCGAACATCGAGTAAGACGTTGTTGCTCATACTTTATAACCCCCTTAGACGTGGGTTGAAAATGCGGTCCAGTGCAAAACCGAGCATCACAAAGCCCAGCCCGGCCAGCATCAACAGGAACGCTGGCTCCAAAACCCAGTAGAAGTGTCCATTGATCAGGGCGCCGTTGGTTTGGGCGTCGCTGAGCAGTTTACCCGAGGTGGGCAGCAGCGGGTCACCCAACCCCAGCACCGAGAGTGTGGCTTCCATAAACACGTAGGAAGGCACCTGGATCACAAAGGACGGAACCAGAACCGGCAGGATCCTGGGGACCATGTAGCGGA
>JAAYMM010000029.1 GCA_012521335.1 Bacillota bacterium
AGAGGCTCTGAAGCAGGCTGAGGCCGCTCCGGCTGTGGAGCCCTTTGCCATCGCAGTTGCAGACGGAGTGCACCGGGGCAGTGCTCAAGGCTTCGGCGGCGAGTTGGTCTTGGACGTGACCGTTGAGGGCGGCAGGATCATTGCCATCGAGGTGGTAGAGTCCAACGATACGCCTTTCATCGCTGAAACGGCGTTCAAGACGCTGATCCCTGCCATAATTGAAGCACAAGGTCCCGTTGATGCGGTGAGCGGTGCCACTTTCACCAGCAGGGCGGTGGAGGCGGCGGTACGCGACGCCCTGAGCATAAAGGAGGGCCAATAGGATGAAACAGTTTTGGGAAGGTGTTTTCACTAAGAATCCGGTCTTTGTTCTGGCTCTCGGGCTGGTTCCTGCGGTGGCGGTGACCACCACCGCCCTGAGCGGCCTGGCCCTGGGCCTGATCACAGCCATCATCATGGTTGTGGCTGCGGTGATCGACTGGCTGCTCGTTTCCCATGTGCCAGACAACGCCAAGCTGCCCGTACGGGTGCTGGTGCTCATCCTGCTGGTGGTGGGTGCTTACAGCCTGCTGCTGAGGGAGAATCCCGGCTTAGTAGCCAGCCTCGGCATTTTCCTGCCGCTCGTGGCTTTCAATGATCTGCTGCTGCAGCCAAAGGACGAGGAGGGCAGCCTGGCCCACATTCTCCTGGGCACCTGCGGTCGCGGCCTGGGCTTCGCCTTGGCCCTCGTGATCCTGGGGATCATCAGGGAGTTCTTAGGTATGGGCTCCGTATTCGGCCAGCAGATCGTAACCGGCCGTCTCGCACCGCTGTCACTAGCCGGCAGTGTGCCGGGGGGCCTGGTTATCGTGGGCCTGCTCATGGCGGTAGTCAACGTAGCAACGAAGCGGGGAGGCGAACTCCATGACTAACGGATTGGAAATCTTGGCACAGGCCGTGGTTACTGGGAACTTGATCTTGGTGCACGGGTTGGGGCTGTTTGTCCTCACCCGCTATACGAAAAATGTGCGCGAGGCTGCCAGCGCCGGTCTCACGGTAGCCGTGGGCATGCTGGTGGGCGCCATCCTCCTTTGGCTGTGCGGTTCTATCATTCCTGCGGCACCGGTTCCGCAGGTGGGGTTCTACCTGCTGGTGGCTTTGGCGGCGAGCTGTCTGACTTCTGCCCTGCTCAAGCAGGACGTAACCATAGAGCGCCGGTCGGTGGACAGCGCCATCGTGGGCCTGCTGCTCCTCATGGGGCGCAGCGGAGTAACGGGGGTGCACAACGTGTGGATGGCTCTGGCCGCCGGTGTGGGCTATCTGCTGGTTCTGGTGGTTATGGCCACCATCCGCAGGCGTCTGGAGCTGGCACCTGTGCCCAGGCCTCTGCAGGGGCTGCCCATACTGCTTATCACGGCCGGACTGCTGGCCATGGCCCTGTTAGGATTCAGATTCTAGCTACCCAGCGTCTCGGGACGGTTTATGTCCCGAGGCGCTTTTTTGGGAAAATATATCTGAAAAAAGAGGTGTTTTGGCATATGTGTGGAAAGTAATAGTGCCCGGGGAGCAGAAAGGGAGATTGCTGTGCCCACGAAGCAACGGGTTGTGCTGGTCGTACTCGTCGTGCTTAGCCTTCTGCAGCAGGGGGTGCGCTGGAAGCTGAGCAGCCGGGAACCGGTGGTGGTCCAGGCTGCGGAGGCTGTTTCTGTAGAACAGGTGGACAGGCACTGCCCTCTGGTGCATGTGAACACCGCCGGCATGGCTGAACTGCAGACTCTGCCCGGCATAGGTCCAGTGATTGCGGAGCGCATTATCCTGGAGCGGAAGGAGCAGCCCTTCCAGGAGAAGCTGGATCTTCTGCGTGTTCCGGGGATAGGAGAAAAACGCTTGGCCCAGATCGCCGACCTGATCTGCCTGTACTTCGAAGAAGATGCGCCGGCCCAGTAGTCTTGTGCTGCTCTTTCCCTGTCTGGCTCTGGGAATCCGCCTAGGCTCCCAGAGCCTCCTCAGCCCTGGGCTCTTTGGCGCGCTGTTCTGCCTGGCGGCGGCCCTCTGGCTGGCGGCAGCGTATAGAGGTTGGGCCGCGCAGGCTTGGCTGTTTCCCTGTGTCCTCTGCCTAGGTGTGCTGCTCCTGGGCCAGTTGGCCGTCCTGCCTGAACAGCTTTGGGAGGAGCCCCAAGAAGGAAGCTTCCGGGGGCGGGTCTATGCTGTGCAGCCGTTGAGTTTTGATCAGCGTATCTTGGTGTGTTTGCAGTCGCCGGCGGCCCGCGTAGCGGTGCATCTGTCCCTGGATGTGCCCGTGCAAGTTGGCGATGAGCTGTTCTTTCGGGGCACCATCGCGCAGCCCAGCCCGGCACCTAACCCCGGCGTGTTCTGCTACCGGGACTACCTGCGCCGCCAAGGAGTGTTCGGGGTAAGCTACCCTGAAGAGGTGGAGGTGGTGCGCCGGGCCAAACCGGGCTTGTGGGCCAGGGCGCGGGAGCTGCTGCGGAGGAATCTCACCGCCCACGTGCGCGATCCCGGGCTGGTTTTAGCTCTGGTTTTGGGAGAACGGGAGCAGTTGGGGACAGAGCGGAAGGAGACCTGGCGGCTGCTCGGCATCGGGCACCTCCTGGCTATTTCCGGGATGCACGTTGGCTATGTGGCGTTCGGTTTTACCCTGCTGGTGCAGAGACTGCCCTGGCGTCTCTGGGTGAAGTATCTTGTTGTCCAAACAGGGCTGCTCCTGTATATCCTGCTTTCTGGCTCCGGGGCGTCGGCTTGGCGGGCACTGGTCGTGAGCGCATTGGGGGGCTATGCGGGCCTGAGGGGACTGCGCCGCGACGGGCTGCATCTGTGGGCTGCCGCCGGATGGATTCTGCTCCTGAACCGGCCTTCCTGGGCCTTTGATCTGGGCTTTATCCTATCCTTTGCCGCCTCGGGAGGCATTTTGCTCTGGTCGCCAACCCTGAACATTAGGTGGCGCAGCAGAGTGCTCACATACCTGGCCCAGGGACTGCTCTTTTCACTGATCGCCCAGCTCAGCTTAGCGCCTTTTCTCCTGGCCAGCTTCGGGGAGATGGCTCTGCTGGGCCCTTTGGCCACACTGCTGTTTCTGCCCTGTGTGGCGGTTTTGCTTGGCGGCGGTCTGCTTACCGCGGTGGGACTGGGCCCCTTGGGCATCGGGCGTCTGCTCAACTTGGTTATGCAGGTAGTGGGGGCTTTAGAAAGGCTCCTGCTGCCTTTTGCCTGGCAGTGGCGGCTGGGATCAGTGAGCTTGAGAGAAGTCGTGGTCTGGTGGGCTTTGTTTGTCTATGCGGGCTGGCGCCTGCGGCTGCCGCGTCTTACGGCACCCAGGCGTACGGCTGGGAGGCTCCTGAGCATCTTTGTGGTGCTGGTCTTCGTCAGCTCCCTACCGCCTGCTGTGCGCCGGCCTCTGGAAGTGACCGCACTCAATGTGGGCCAGGGAGACAGCTATTATCTGCGCACCCCCAGCGGACGCAGCGTGCTCATCGATGGGGGCGGCGATCTGGTCCCCTGGCAGCCAGGGAGGAGGGATGCGGGCCGGGAGCGGGTTGTCCCCTACCTGCGCCACAGGCAGGTGCAGCGGTTGGATTATGTGATCCTTTCCCATGCCCACGATGACCACCTGGCAGGGCTCTTGGCCGTACTGGAAGAGTTTCCAGTGGGGATGGTGCTGGACAGCGGCCTGGAGCAGGCTAGCCCAACGTACGAGCGCTTCCTGGAGCTGATCGCGGAAAAAGGAATCCCTTACCGCACCGTGCGGGCCGGGGACCGGGTGCTGTTGGGGGACGGGGTTACCCTTACTGTCCTCTATCCACAGGAGCTGCGGCCGCACCTGCCTTCCCCCCAGAACAACAACTCTCTGCTGCTGCGTGTGGACTATGGCGGAGTCGGCCTGCTTTTCACCGGTGACCTGGAAGCTCCTGTGTTGTACGATCTGGCCCATGACCCCAGGATCGATCTGCGGGCCCAGTGGCTGAAGGTGCCTCACCACGGGAGTAGAGGCAGCCTCGTGGAGGAGTTCTACGCGGCTGTAGATCCCCTGTGGGCAGTGATTTCCGTGGGGCCCAACCCCTTCGGCCATCCCCACCAGGAGGTGCTGGATGTGCTCAACCGACGCCAGGTGATCTGGCGCACCACCTCAAAAGGCCCGCAAACTTTTGAGGTGTGGTGGGGGATCTGGGGCAGGTTTAGGCGTACCCCATCGTGAATAACACTGTAGGAGTGATGGTTGAATGGATCAAGCTTTGCTGCAGCGCCTGGAGAGGGAACCTTTACCCCGAGTCTTGTTCGTGCACGGCCAGGAGGCAGTGTGGCGGGATCGCGTTTTTGAGCTGCTTAAGCAGCGCAGTGCCCAGGATGAATTTGGCCAGTGGAACTGGTCCGTGCTGTACGGATCGAAGGAACTGAGTTTGGATGCAGTCACAGCCGAGCTGGCCATGGTGCCCTGGGGTGACTCCCCCAGGATAGTGGTGCTGCGCGGCGCCCAGCAGGTGCCGGCAGACACTATGCACCGCCTTGTGCAGTGGCTGGCGGAGCATCCCGACGCCAACTGCCTGGCTTTGTTCTTTGACCAGGTGGACGAAGGCTGGAAGTTCCTCCAGCCCCTGCGGCAGATCGCCGTGGAGATCCAGAGCAGTGTGCTGGAAGGGCCGCAGTTGACGGAGTATGTGAGCCGGTACTGTGCCGAACAGGGAAAAAGGATGGATAAGGTGACGGTGCAGCTGTTCTTGGCGCGGGTTGGCAGCAACCTGCAGGTGATCCACAACGAACTGGAAAAGCTCCTGGCCTACACGGGAGAGCGGGGAGAGATCACCTCGGCCGACGTGGAGGAGGTTACCTCCCTGTGGCCGGAGCAGATTGCTAACCACGCCATTTTCCAGCTCACGGACTTCATCGTGCAAAAAAAGCGCCCAGAGGCGCTGCGCCTACTGCAGCAGCTGCTCCAGGCGGGGGAGGTTCCCTTGAAGATTCTAGCCCTTATCGAGCGTCAGCTGAGGCTGCTGCTCGCGGCCAAGACTGGCGGCAGCAATCTGGAGCTGGCCGCCAGGGAAATGGGGGAAAGCAGGGCCTTTCTCTTGAAGAAGATGCGCGCCCAGGCAGGCAGATTCAGCCTGGACGAGATCATCCTGGGTTTTCACGCGATAGTTCAGGCCGACGGAGAGATTAAGCTCGGTGCCCCGGGCGAAGAAGTGCTCACCGACCTGATCATCAAACTCACCTGAAGCAAAAAACAAAACGCCTCATCCGGATGGAAGGGCGTTGCTTCTTTTTTTATGCTAATTTGGTCAGCCTCTTGCTCAGACGAGACTTTTTACGGGCAGCGGTGTTCTTATGGATAATGCCCTTAGCGGCTGCTTGATCCAGCGCTTTGAATGCCTTGCGAAGGTGGGCAGGCGCGCTGCTTGGATCAGTGGTCAAAGCGGCCTCGTACTTCTTGATCACCGTCTTCAGGGCAGACTTAGCGGAAACGTTACGCGCACGCTTTTTCAGGTTGATCTTCACCCGTTTTTCAGCGGATCTACTGTTGGCCATACCGGTTCACCTCCTCAGGCACAATTGCTTTTTGATTATACCACTAGAAACGAGTTTGTTCAAGAGTTCGCGCTGAATAAGGTTTCTCCTTTGGGTTAATCTAACAGTGATTGGAGGAGAGACCATGGAAAAAAACAGCAGCGAAGACCGTCTTTTCACCAAATACCACATCCGGACTGACCTGGCCCTGGAATCCCACCAAGCGGTCATCGAACGGGAGGGGCCGCCGGAGCTGCCCGGAGTGCAGGTGCACACCGAAGAGGAGCCGGGTATTACCCTCACCCGCATCGTGGTAGAAAACGACTTGGGGGCACGCCTTATGGGGAAAGCTCCCGGAAACTATAGTACCATACAGGCCGCCGGTCTGCGCGAACATAATCGCGATGTGCACGAAAGAACGGCACAGCTTCTGGCCAAGGAAATCGAATGGTTCTTTGAGCAGTCCCAGGTGGGGGCTGAGGACTCCGTTCTAGTGGTGGGCCTGGGCAACTGGAACGCCACTCCTGATTCCCTCGGGCCTAAGGTACTGGAAAACCTCATGGTCACCCGCCACCTTTTGGAGATGTCCCCGCCCGAACTGCGCCAGGGCCTGCGGCCGGTAGCCGCCTTAGCCCCTGGAGTGCTGGGCCTGACGGGCATCGAAACTGGGGAGATAATCATGGGCGTCGTAGAGCGCATGGGAGCCAAGGCAGTGATCTGCGTTGACGCGCTGGCTAGCCGCAGCGTGGATCGCCTCTGCAGCACTATCCAAATTTCCGATACAGGCATCCACCCTGGCGCCGGCGTGGGCAACCGCCGCTTGGCCATCAACAAGGAAACCCTGGGCATACCCGTGATCGCCATTGGGGTACCTACGGTGGTGCACGCGGTGACCATCATCTCAGATGCCCTCAATCTCCTGGATAGCGGCAGCCAGGCTCCCTCCGGCGCAGGAGATGGCACTCCTGGGCGCACCCAGTTTAAGATCGATCCCCAGACCCTGCTCAATCCGGAGCAGGCCCAGAACCCTGCTTCCAACCCAGGCCCGGTACCCGACCGGCGACAGCTGATCAGCCAGGTGCTGGATCCCTACTTCGGCAGCATGATTGTCACGCCCAAGGAAATCGACCTGCTCATTGATGAAGTGGCGGATGTGGTGACGGGAGGGCTCAACACCGCTTTCCACGAGGGTGTCAGTTACGATGAGGTGTTCAAATACCTGAGCTAAAGGCCCCTTTTCAGGGGCTTGTTGGCCAGGATGTGCCCTCCGATGGATTCCACAACTTCGCCCTCCACCAAGATCTGCACTTGCTCGATGTGGGGGAATTCCGTGAGTGTGTTGACTATGGCTGCCACCAGGTAAGACTCCAACAGCGCACCGCCGTTGAAGTCAGTGATCAGCTCGGCACTGAAATCCGCCGAGGCCAACCCGTCCTGCACCGTAAGACTGCGGAGCCGCACGCTGGGGGGCACCGAGGCGTAGAGCTCCTCGCCGCTTTGAGGTCCGTTGAGCAGCTCCTGCAGCGCTGCTTCTGGGCTCGCGGCCCCCCCGAGTTTTCTCTGCACAGGCACCAAGTGGAACTCCGTTGGTTCTGAACGCACCAGATAGATGGTGACAGACTCTTCCTGGGGCTCGTCCTGCTGCACTTGGCTGTACTGTGAGAACAGGACCCAAAGCCCCGCGATCAATCCTATGGCCAATATGCTGATGAGAAAAAGCTTGGCTGAGCGCATGTACTCACCCCTTTCCGGCGTTCTGCCTATGACGAGTCTATCATATTTTCCCAGGCAAACAAATATATTGCCTAGGGAAGAGGTGGTGACATGCGTCTGCGGCTCCGCCGGGTCTACAAGAGAATTCGCCGCCGGACCAGTGCTTTGGGGCAGGAGTTCCAGATTATTCCCCTGATGCTGCTCGCTCTGCTTTTTCTCTCCCTATCCCTCAGCGGGTACCGCCTCTTGGTGCAAGGCGGCGCTCTGGACCACTCTCTGGCCCGGTCCCTGCTCGATCTGGGCATGCCGGCGGTTAGCGGAGCGGAGCCTGATCGGGAGAGCTGGAATCTGCACCTTTTTCTCTATTGGCTCACCGGTTTTGATCTGCGCGATCCGCTGCGCATGGTGGAGGACTCATTGCCCTTCTCGCCGCGGGCGGTTGCGCAGATGCGCATCTGGGAAGACCGGCCGTTCGTGTTCATCCAGGAGCTCACCTTTGCCCCCGACCCGGTGCGGACACCCGATTGGGGGGTGGCGCCTGGAGAGCGGGGTGAGGCGGCCCCAAGCGGCCCTAAGATTTTGATCTACCACACCCATACTTCAGAGATGTACCTGGGACGAGCCTCAGAGGGCGGTCAAGCGGCGGCTACCCATTACATGTTTCGCAGCCAGGCTGATCCCACCATCACTGGGGTGATGGCAGTGGGCAGGCACCTCTCCAACGCCCTCAACAGCTTGGGCTTCCAGACGATCCATGAGACCCGGATTCACACTCTGCCCAGTATCAACAACTCCTACAGCAATTCGGAACGCACCGTGCGGGAGATTCTCAGCAAACACAAGGACATCGCCTTAGTGATCGATCTGCACCGCGATGCCGGGGTGCCCAATCCCACCGTGCGGATCAACGGGCGGGATGTGGCCCGCATAGCCATTGTGGTGGGCACTGCTCAGAACATCCCCCTGCCCCATCCCAACTACCAAGAAAACCTAGAACTGGCCTACCGGATAAAAAACGCCTGCGATGCTTTGTACCCTGGGCTGATGCGGCCCGTGCAGGTGCATAAGGAGGCCAGGTACAACCAGCACCTGCATCCAGCCAGCTTGATCTTCGAAGTTGGTTCAGTGGAGAACACTCTGGAAGAAGCCCTCTTGGCCGCGGAAGTACTGGCCAATGTATTGGTGCGCGTCCTCTAACAGGATTTTGCCCCCGTAAGGCGAATCTTTCAATTTGTTGCCTAGGAAGAGGAGCGAGGAAGTTTGGACACAGAAAACAGAGCACAGGTGACGCGCGCAGCCACCATCGTTATGGCGGCCATTATAGTCAGCAGGATTCTGGGGTTCGTACGGGAGCGGGCCATTGCCGAGGTATTCGGACGGACAGCCGCCACCGACGCATTTTTCGCCGCCTTTGCCCTGCCGGACCTCATGTACCAGCTGTTAGTGGGCGGCGCGTTGAGTTCAGCATTTATCCCCGTTTTTACCCAGTACTTGGCCAAGGATGAGGAAAAGGAAGCCTGGTATGTGGCGAGCATCTTTCTCAACGCCACTTTTTTGATTCTGCTCGGGATCATGATCTTGGGAGTGATCTTTGCGCCGCTCCTAGCGCCCCTGGTGGGCGTGGGCTTCACCGGGGAGCATAGGGAGCTGTTGATCCTGCTCATGCGGGTCACTTTCCCCGCGGTGTTTTTTACTGCCCTGGCGGGCCTGTGTATGGGTGTGCTCCATTCCTATCAAGTCTTTCTGCGCCCCGCGGTGGGCCCCATCATCTACAACCTCTGTCAGATCTTAGGGGCTTACCTTCTGGGCCCCATCGTGGGCATCATGGCCATGGCCGTGGGCACGGTTGTGGGTGCCGTGGGCAACTTTGGCATTCAAGTTCCAGAGGTGTGGCGGAGGGGAGCCAAGCACTATCGGCGGGTTGTGGACTTTAGGCATCCCGGTATCCGCCGCATGGTGCAGCTTATGGTGCCTGCGGTAGTGGGCCTGTCCATCGCCCAGGTCAACGTGATCGTCAGTCAGAACCTGGCCTCCACTCTCGAGGAAGGATCCATCGTGGCCCTGCGGCTCGCCAACAGGCTGATCAACTTCCCCCTGGGCATTTTCGCCATGGGGATTTCCACCGCTGTGTTTCCAACCCTTGCAACGCTGGCGGCCAAGGGCGAGCGGCAGGAGTTCATCCGCACTCTCGCTTTCGGGCTGCGCATTGTCTTCTTCATCACCATCCCTTCGGCTGTGGGCATGGCCGCCCTGCGCGTGCCCATTGTGCGCCTGCTGTTTGAAGCGGGGGAGTTCACCGCCGCCGATACGGCAGCCACTGCCTTCGCGCTCTTGTTCTACGTTCCAGGCCTCTTCGCCCAAGCCGCCCTGCAGGTGACGACCAGGGGCTTTTATTCACTGCAGGATACCAAGACCCCGGTGAAAATCGGCCTAGTCGCCGTGGCCGCAAACCTTCTGCTCAGCTTGGCTTTTCTGCGCTGGACCAGTCTGGAGGCCGGAGGACTGGCTTTGGCCTTCTCCTTAAGCTCCCTGGTGAATATGGTGTTGGCTTTTGTGATTTTAGGGAAACGGCTCCCGGGGTTGTTAGGCCTGGATCTGGCTGCTGCAGTGGTGAAGTCCACTGCCGCGGCGCTGGCCATGGGTTTTGGTGCCGCCTGGTCCGCCTCTTTCCTGGAACAGCATTTGCCCCTCGCCGGTAAGCTGGGCGAGGCTGTGCACACCCTGGGTGCCATCAGCGCGGGGGTAGTGGTGTACCTGCTGCTGGCTGCGGTGCTGCGTATGGAGGAAATGCGGCTGGTCTGGCAGATGATTTCCGGCAGACTGAAAGGCAAACGCAGGGCCAGGCAGGAGGGCTAAGCCCCGCCCGGGAGGCGCGTTTTGCAATCGGGCGGTGCTGTGTTATAATAGCGGCAGGCCACTATTCTGTGGAGGAAATGGAAGAGTATGGTCCAGAAAAACATTCGCAATTTTTGCATAATAGCTCATATCGATCACGGCAAATCCACCTTGGCGGATCGCATCCTGGAGACCACAGGCGCCCTCAATCAACGGGAGATGACCGAGCAGGTGCTGGACTCCATGGATTTGGAAAGGGAGCGGGGCATCACCATTAAGCTGAAAGCCGTCCGCTTGAACTATCGCGCCCAGGATGGACAAGAATACATCCTCAATCTCATCGATACCCCCGGGCATGTGGACTTTTCCTATGAAGTGTCCCGAAGCTTGGCCGCCTGTGAAGGCGCCCTGCTGGTCATTGACGCCTCCCAGGGAGTGGAGGCCCAAACCCTAGCTAATCTCTATCTTGCCCTGGAACACGACCTGGAGATTATCCCGGTGATCAACAAGATCGACCTGCCCAACGCTGACCCGGACCGGGTCAAGCAGGAGCTGGAGGATATTGGTTTTCCCGCGGATGAGGCCATCCTGGTGAGCGCCCGCACGGGACAGGGCATAGAACAGGTCCTTCAGGCCATTGTGGAGCGCATTCCACCTCCCAAGGGCGACCCCCAAGCTCCGACTCGGGCCATGATTTTCGATTCCCATTACGATCAGTACCGGGGTGCCGTGGCCTACGCCCGTATTGTGGATGGCACCATCAAGCTGGGCGATGTCATCCAGATGATGAGCACCGGGCGCAAGTTTGAGGTCACGGACCTGGGAGTGCTGCAGCCGGGGTACACCCCTGTTTCCTCCCTGGGCCCAGGTGAAGTGGGCTGCATTCTGGCCAGCATCAAGGATGTGCGCGATACCCGTGTGGGGGATACCATTACGACCGCAGCCAATCCGGCGGATCAACCTCTACCCGGCTACAGGCCCGCCAAACCCATGGTGTACTGCGGGCTGTATCCCGTGGTGAATGAGGAGTATACGCTGCTGAGGGATGCCTTGGATAAACTGCAGCTCAACGATGCCGCCCTCACCTATGAAGCGGAATCGTCCGCCGCCCTGGGTTTTGGTTACCGCTGCGGGTTTCTGGGACTGCTCCATTTGGAGATTGTGCAGGAGCGCTTGGAGCGGGAGTTTGATCTGAACTTAATCACAACTGCCCCCAGCGTAGTGTACCGGGTCGTGCTCAAAGACGGCAGCGTCAAGGAGATCGACAACCCTACCGCCATGCCTCCAGTAACTCAGATTGAGCACATCGAAGAGCCTTTTGTCCGGGCCACTATCCTGGTGCCTGACGAGTTCATTGGTGCGGTAATGGAAGTGTGCCAGGAGCGCCGCGGGGTCTTTGTGACCATGGAGTACATCACGCCGGGCAGGGCCCGTTTGGAATACGAACTGCCTCTAGCGGAAATCCTCATGGACTTCTTCGACCGCCTCAAGTCACGCACGAAGGGCTACGCTTCGCTGGACTATGAGTTTATTGGCTATCGGGAGTCCGATGTGGTCAAGCTGGATATCCTGCTTAATGGGAATCCTGTGGACGCCCTGTCCATCATCGTCCACCGGGATAAGGCCATGTCCAGAGGCCGGGCGCTGGTGGAGAAGTTGAAGGAAGTGATTCCGCGCCAGCAGTTTGAAGTGCCCATTCAGGCCGCCATCGGCAGCAAGATCATCGCACGGGAAACGGTGCGGGCACTGCGCAAGGACGTTTTGGCCAAGTGTTACGGCGGCGATGTGAGCCGCAAACGCAAGCTCCTGGAGCGGCAGAAGGAAGGCAAGAAGCGGATGAAAAGCCTGGGCAATGTGGAGGTTCCTCAGGAAGCATTCATGGCTATCTTGAAGGTTGATTAGGTGATTCCATGGGTGTCTACATTCACATCCCCTTTTGTGAACACAAGTGCCCGTACTGCGACTTTTACTCGATAGTTGTCGGTGAGGCGGACGGCTTTAGCCGCCTTGTCGACAGCTATCTTGTTTCTCTGCGCCGTGAAGCGCTCTACTATAAAGACCGCTGGGGGGATAGGCCCATCCGCTCCATCTTTCTGGGCGGTGGTACGCCCAGCCTGCTGCCCCCGGAAAAACTGGCGGCTCTGCTCTCCTTTCTAAGGCAGGAGCTGCCCTGTGCCGCTGAGCTGGAGATCACCATGGAGGCCAACCCCCATTCCTTGACGCCCGAAGGAGCGGCGATCCTGGCTGAAGCCGGGCTGAACAGAGTCAGCCTTGGTGCCCAGGCCTTTGCTGATGAGCTGCTGAGGGCTATCGGCCGCCTGCACCGGGTGGAGCAGATCCACCAGGCGGTGTGCAGCCTGCGTCAAGCGGGGATCGAGAACATCAACTTGGATTTGATGTACGGCCTGCCGGGGCAGGGCCTGGAGCAGTGGCAGGATACCCTGGAAAAGGCCCTGGCTCTTCAGCCCACCCACTTCTCCTGCTATGCCTTGACTCTGGAGCCGGATACCCCCCTGTTTCGCTGGCATGAGCGGGGTCTGGTGCAGCTTCCTGGGGAAGATGAACAGGTGGAGATGTACAACCTGGCTCGGGATCTTCTCCGGCAGGCCGGTTACGAGCACTACGAGATTTCCAACTGGTGCCTCCCAGGGTGGAACTGCCGGCACAACCTGCTTTACTGGCAGAACGAGCCGTACCTTGGTTTGGGCAGCGGAGCCGCGGGTTACGTGGGCGGGTACCGCTACCTCAACGCACCTGATGTGCAGGGCTACATCCGTGCTTGGGAGGACGGGACTCCTTTGTATGCCGAATGCGAACGGCTTTCCCGCGAGCAGGAGATGGACGAAACCATGATGCTGGGTATGCGCCTTTTGGCAGGGGTTGAGGAGGAGCGGTTCCGCCGGCGCTTCCAGGTGAGCTTCCGTGAGGTGTACGAACAGGCCATTGCCGAACTGGCGGCCCAAAGCTTGGTGGAGGAAAAGGATGGACACCTGCGCGTCACCGAGCAGGGATTATTGCTGGAAAACCGCGTCTCGGCGGCGTTTCTCCGCTGACCGGTCCCCTTGACAAAGGGCACCTGAAGTGATATTTTATGGGTGAGATCTGTTAGCACTCACACCTAATGAGTGCTAAAAGGGGAGGTGGAAGGGTCATGTTAGATGAACGCAAACGGTTAGTACTCCGGGCTATTATCGACAGCTACATTGAGACTGCTGAGCCCGTGGGCTCGAGGACCATTGCGCGCAAACATGACTTAGGCGTCTCTCCAGCCACCATTCGCAACGAAATGGCAGACCTGGAAGAAATAGGGTATCTAGAACAGCCGCATGTCTCCGCGGGGCGGATCCCTTCCGACAAGGGTTATCGCTTTTACGTGGATGCTCTCATGGAGCCGCACGCTTTTCCCAAATCTGAAGTGGAGAGAGTTGAAAAGCAGCTGCTAGACCCGCAGCTCACTCCCGAGCGGGCTCTGCAGGCAGCGGCCAGGCTTCTAGCGCTGCTTACGGACTCCGTGTCACTGGTAGTGGCGCCTAGCACCGACCAACTTGTGTTCAAGCATGTACAGCTGGTCTGTTTGGAGCCTAACAGCATTTTGGTTACACTTGTCCTCCATCCCATGATTGTGAAGAACCGGCTGATCCGCACGGACCGGGAGTATACTCCCGAAGAGATTGGCGAGATTTCTGAAGCCCTGAACCAAAAGCTCAGAGGCATCACCTACAGGCAGCTGGGTCTCACGGTGCTCAGGGAGATTATCAGTGACTTTGGAGACATCGGACACACATTAGTGGATCTGGTGCTCCAGAGTCTAGCGGAAGAACGGGAAGAGCAGATCTACTCAACAGGCGCATCCAACATCTTGACCCAGCCTGAGTTTAGGGATGTGCAGCGCGCTGCGGCAGTGCTGGCAGCCTTGGAACAGAAAGACATCCTGTTGAGCATTCTCAGCAGCGCCGCTAAGTCCAGCGGCGTGCAGGTGATCATCGGGCAGGAAAACGCCTACGCCCCCATGCAGACCTGCAGTATCGTCACCTGCACCTATTACGTGGGAAATGATGTTGTCGGGACCCTGGGAGTTCTAGGGCCGACGCGCATGGATTATTCCAAGATGGTCGCCGCTGTAGATTTGGTGGCGCAAACCGTGAGTTTGCTCCTTACCAAACAGCATAGATAGCGTGACAAAGTGACCTTTGCCAGCAAGGGTCACTTTGCTGAGGAAGGAGGTACCTTGGTGACGGATAAGAACGAGGTGAGGGAAGAAACCGAAGGGGCCACTGAACAGGTGAACTTGGAGGAAGAATCTCGCGAGGAAGAACTGACCCAGGAACAACGCGAGGAGGCCGAGGAAGCAGGAGAGCAGCAGAACGATCGGGCCCAGTTGGAGCAGCTGGAGGAAGAAAAGGCCCGCCTGGTGCAGCAGCTGCTGCGGCTTCAGGCCGACTTCGACAACTACAAGCGAAGGATGACCCAGCAGCTGGCCAGCATGCGGTTGGAAGCCAATGAACAGCTGATTAAAGATCTGCTGCCCGTTTTGGACAATTTCGAGCGGGCCATGCAGGCCAAACGGGAAGATCAAGCAGAGGACCCGTTTTTCCAGGGGATGGAGATGATCTACAAAGGCCTGCAGGATGTCTTGGCCAACCACGGCCTCAAGCCCATCGCAGCCCTTGGGCAGCCTTTTGATCCCAACCTGCATGAAGCGGTGGCCATGCAGGGTTCGGGAGGTGAGGAACTGTCTGTGCTGGCCCAAGTGCAGACTGGTTACCTGCTCTATGATAAAGTACTTAGACACACCAAAGTCCTAGTTGGCCAGAGTGAGGAGGAAGATCAGCCATGTCAAAAGTGATTGGTATAGACTTGGGTACCACAAACTCAGTGGTAGCAGTGATGGAAGGCGGAGAACCTGTCATAATCCCCAATGCGGAAGGTTCGCGCACGACGCCTTCCGTTGTAGCGTTTACAAAGGATGGCGAGCGCCTGGTGGGCCAGGTGGCCAAGCGGCAGGCCATCACCAACCCCGACAGGACCATTACTTCCATCAAGCGGCACATGGGAACCGACTATAAGGTGACCATCGACGGCAAGTCCATGACGCCTCAGGAGATTTCCGCCATGATCCTCCGGAAGCTGAAGGAAGAGGCGGAAGCGTACTTAGGTGAGAAGGTGGATAAAGCCGTAATCACGGTACCGGCCTATTTTACCGATGCCCAGCGCCAGGCCACGAAAGATGCCGGTACCATTGCCGGGCTGGAAGTGCTGCGCATCATCAACGAGCCTACCGCGGCTTCCCTCGCTTACAAATTGGATAAAGAAGGGGAGCAGACGGTCCTCGTCTATGACCTGGGCGGCGGTACCTTTGACGTGTCCATCCTGGAGCTGGATGAAGGCTACGTCGGCGTGAAAGCCACCAGCGGGAACAACCGCCTCGGTGGAGATGATTTTGACCAGCGCATCATGGACTGGATGGTGCAGGAGTTCAAGAAAGAGACGGGCATCGATCTGACCCAGGATAAGATGGCCATGCAGAGGCTGAAGGAGGCTGCAGAAAAGGCTAAGATTGAGCTGTCCGGCCTGCTGCAGACCACCATCAACCTGCCCTTTATCAGTGCCACTCCTTCTGGGCCCGTGCACCTGGACATGACCTTGACCCGAGCCAAGTTCAATGAACTCACCGCGGATCTGGTGGAGATGACTTTGGGTCCTGTGCGCCAGGCTCTGTCCGATGCCGGGCTGGAACCGAAGGACATCGATCGCGTTATCCTAGTGGGCGGCTCAACCCGCATCCCGGCGGTGCAGGAAGCTATTGAGCGGCTCATGGGCAAAGAGCCCTATAAAGGCATCAACCCCGATGAGTGCGTGGCTTTGGGTGCGGCCATCCAAGCTGGGGTACTGGCAGGCGAGTTTGAGGCCGGCCAAGGCTTGGTTCTGGTGGACGTTACTCCGCTCTCTTTGGGTATCGAGACTCTGGGCGGCGTGATGACTACCCTGATCAAGCGCAACACGCCCATTCCCTGCCGGGAAACCAAGGTCTTCACTACCGCCAGCGACAACCAGCCCGCTGTGGATATCCACGTTCTGCAGGGCGAGCGGCCACTGGCGGCGGATAACGTGACTCTGGGGCGTTTCCAGCTTACGGGCATCCCCCCGGCACCCCGCGGCGTTCCCCAGATTGAGGTGACCTTCGACATCGACCGCAACGGCATTGTACACGTTACAGCCAAGGACAAGGGCACAGGCAAAGAGCAGAGCATCACCGTAACCTCTTCCACCAGCCTCACCGAGTCCGACATTGAGCGGTTGGTCAAGGAAGCGGAAGAGCATGCGGAAGAGGATCGCAAGAAGCGGGAAGCCATCGAACTGCGCAACAATGCGGATAATGCCCTGTGGGCAACGGAACGCACTTTGAAGGAACTGGGCGACAAGGTCACCGCTGAGCAGAAGGCGGAGGCGGAAAAGGCCATGGCCGACTTGCGGGCGGCAATGGAAAAGGATGATCTGGAAGAGATCAAAAACAAGATGCGGAGCCTGGATGAGGTTATGCACCGCATTTCGGAAAGAATCTACCAGCAGGCTCAGGCTCAAGGCGCTCAGGCAGGTGCTGGGGGAAGGGCACAGAATAACAACCAGGAAGATGTGGTGGATGCTGACTACACGGAAGAGTCGTAAGGTCAGCTGTGAAAAAGGCGGTGTAGCGCTTGGCTAAAGAGGATTACTATGACGTCTTAGGAGTTCCCCGCGGAGCATCCGAAGACGAGATCAAAAAGGCCTACCGCAAACTGGCCAGGAAATACCATCCCGACGTGAACAAGGAGCCGGGGGCGGAGGAGAGGTTCAAGCTGATCAATGAGGCCTACTCCGTGCTGAGCGACCCGGAAAAGCGGGCGCAATACGACCAGTTCGGCCACGCGGCCTTCGACGAGATGGGCCAGGGCGGGTTTGGTGGCTTCGGGTTTCCAGGTTTTGATGACCTGGGTGACCTGTTCAGCGAGTTCTTTGGCGGGTTCTCCACCCGCCAAACCCAGAGGCCTGAACGGGGGGCTGATCTGCGCTACGAGCTGACCATCGAGTTTGAAGAGGCCGCCTTTGGGGTGGAAACGGAAATCACCATACCCCGCACGGAAATCTGTGATCACTGCGGCGGCAGTCAAGCGGAGCCAGGAACCCCCATTGTCACCTGTGCTGAGTGCAACGGGACAGGCCGGGTAACCTTTACCCAGGCCACTCCCTTCGGCCACTTTACTACGACCAGGACCTGCACGCGCTGCCACGGGGAAGGCCGGACTTTCGATACGCCCTGCAGCGTCTGCTATGGCAGCGGAACGCAGCGCAAGATGAGCACTGTTAAGGTGAAGGTTCCTGCCGGCATAAACGATGGCCAGCGGCTGCGTCTGGCTGGCAAAGGTGAAGCAGGGCGGCGGGGAGGCCCCCCGGGAGATCTGTTTGTGGTGGTGCGGGTGAAACCCCACAAGGTGTTCCGCCGGGAAGGCCAAGATGTGCTGATCGAAGTGCCAATCACCTTTGTCCAGGCGGCTTTGGGTGATGAGATCGATGTGCCTACCCTGGATGGAGATGTGAAGGTGCGCATCCCTGAGGGGACCCAATCGGGACGGGTGCTGCGGCTGCGCAACAAGGGGATCCCCTACTTGCGCGGTGCGGGGCGCGGTGATCAGCTGGTGCATCTGAAAGTTGTGACGCCAACGAAGCTCACCGCAAAACAGAAAGAGCTGCTGCGGGAATTTGCTAAAGCCGGCGGAGAAAACCCGCCCGATGAAAACAAGGGCTTTTTCGAGCGCGTGAAAGATGCCCTGCGCTGATGGGCTGCCCCACCGGGGCAGCTTTTGACTTCAGAAAGGAGAGGGCCATGGAAAGCTTGCAGGAACTAAGGATCTTTATCAACCGCGCGGCTCTGGAAGGCGCCTATGCTGTGCTGGCTAAGTGGGGGATTGAGCACTTCGCCGAAGAAGACACCGCACTCATAGCCGAAGCCCAGCAATCCGGATGGGGTGACTATTTCCCCGAGGCGTCAGCATCGGAGCAGGCCGTGATCATCTGCTATCTGGCCGAGGAGCGGCTGGATAGGGCCGCACAGGAAGAACTGAAAAAGGAGCTTGAGGGCCTAAAGGACTACGGCTTTGATCCGGGCCTCGTCAGGATTGCGGAGGGCAGCGTGCGCGAGGAAGATTGGGCGCATGCCTGGAAGCAGTATTACCATCCGCTGCGCATCGGCCAGGTGCTGATTCAGCCCGCCTGGGAGCCTGTGGAAGAGGGGCCCGGCCCAGGGCAGATCGTAGTTTATCTTGATCCCGGTATGGCGTTTGGAACCGGGACGCATCCTTCCACCGCGATGTGCATCGAGTTTCTGCAGGAACTAAACCTAGAAGGACGTCTGGTGTGGGATATCGGTACCGGTTCGGGAATTCTGGCGCTGGTGGCGGCGCGCCTTGGGGCCAAGGTGGAGGCGGTAGACATAGACCCTGTGGCTGTGCAGGCGGCCAAAGAGAATCAGGATTTGAACCGGCTCTCTTTTCCCATCAAACGGGGCACCCTGGAAGACCTGCAGGGCAGCCCGCAGGTGATCGTGGCCAACATTGTGGCCAACGTGATCGGCCCCATGCTGCCCCGGGTGCGGCAGGTCCTGGCGCCGAGGGGTTTTTTCATCGCCTCCGGCGTGATCAAGGACCGGGATGGCGAGATCCTGGCCCTGGCTCGAGAGGCGGGCCTGCGGCTGCTGCGCCGCAAAGAGCAGGGGGAATGGGTAGCCTATCTGTTCCAGAGGGGTGATTGAACTGACCCGCTTCTTTATCGAACCAGAACAGCTGAATGACGGTATCGTGACTATAACCGGCAGCGATGCCCACCACATTACGAAAGTGCTCAGGATGGAGCCGGGTGAGTTGATTGAGTGCGTGGATGCCCAGGGTTTTGTACACCTGGTGCGGCTTACCTCTGTGGGCCCCACGGTGCGGGGAGGAGTGGAAGAAACCAGAAAGGGTTTACAAGAGTCGCCCCTTCGTTTAGTATTGTTCCAGGGACTGGCCAAAGGGGACAAGATGGATCTTGTAGTCCAGAAGGCAGTGGAGCTTGGTGCCGCGGAAATAGTGCCCTTTACCTCCCGCTATACGGTGGTGCAGCTCGCGGCCAAGCAGGCCGAAAACAAGCTGCGGCGCTGGGAGCGCATCGCCATAGAGGCGGCCAAGCAGTGCGGGCGTACGCGCCTGCCGCTAGTAGCGCCTGTGCACACCTTTGCGGAAGTGGTGGAGCGGGTGCGGGCTGGGACCGGCCCCGAGCACTTGGTGCTGGTCGCTTATGAGGCCGAGCGGGAGCGGGGGATCAGCCAGATCCAAGCTCAACCCAGAGCCGTATCGGTGGTTGTGGGCCCTGAGGGGGGCTTTACCCCTGAAGAAATCGCCCAGCTGCAGCAGGCGGGGGCAGAGATCTGCACCTTGGGCCCGCGCATTCTGCGCACGGAAACAGCCGGGCTGGTTCTGCTCAGTATTTTGGGATATAGATGGGGAGATTTGGGATGAACCAGGCAGCAAAAAGGTTAGCTGTGGCTACTTTAGGCTGCAAAGTGAACCAATACGATACAGATGCTGTAGTGACCCAGTTTCTGCAGGCAGGATACACCTTGGTTGATTTCCGGGAGCAGGCGGACGTGTACCTGATCAACACCTGCACCGTGACCAATCTGGGGGACAAAAAGTCGCGCCAGATGATTCGACGCGCCCACCGCCTTAACCCACATGCTCAGGTTGTGGTGATGGGCTGCTTAGCCCAAACGTCGCCGGAAGATGTGGCCGAGTTGGAAGGCGTGAGCCTGGTGGTGGGCAACGACGGCCGCGACCGCATTGTTCAGGAGCTGGAACGCCTGGCGGAAGGCGATCAGAAAACACTGGTGGAAGACATCTTCCAGGTGACTGACTTTGAAGATCTGCCGGCGCTGAACTTCTCGGGGCGGACAAGGGCAGCCCTCAAGATCCAGGACGGCTGCAACCAGTTCTGCACCTACTGCCGGGTACCCTATGCCCGGGGACGGCCCCGCAGCCGCCATCCAGAGAGTGTTCTGCGCCAGGTAGAGCTTTTGGTGGAGCAGGGGTACAAAGAGATCGTACTCACCGGAATCCATTTGGGGCTTTACGGCGTAGACCTGGACCCGCCCCTGACCTTGGCGGAGGTCAGCAGGCAGGTGGCTGCTTGCCCTGGCCTTTTGAGGCTGCGCATCAGCTCTGTGGACCCCCATGAAATCACGGATGAGCTGGTGGAGCTGTTCAGCTCCCACCCGGCCGTCTGCCGTCACGTGCACATTCCCCTGCAGAGCGGCAGCGACAGGATCTTGGAGCTCATGCGCCGCAACTACACCAGCGAACAGTTTTTGGAGATTGTGCGCAAGCTCAGAGCGCATGTCCCCGGAATCGCCATCACCACCGACATCATGGTGGGTTTTCCCGGCGAAACGGAGGAAGACTTTGCCCAGACTCTCGAACTCACCGCCGAAGTGGGCTTCAGCCGCATTCACGTCTTCCAGTATTCCAAGCGCGCGGGGACCAAAGCGGCGCGTTTTCCTGGACAAATTCCTGCAGCGGTAAAGGAAAGCCGCAGCAAACGTCTAATAGAATTAGGGCATACCTTAGCGGAGGCCTTTCACCGTTCCTCGGTGGGCCGCAGTGTGGAGGTTTTGGTGGAGGAGCAGGAGCAGGACTGCGCCACCGGCCATACTGACAACTACGTCCAGGTGAGATTTCCGGCCATGGGACGGGATCGCGTAGGTGAGCTGGTTCAGGTGCAGATCCTGGGCAGCGACCGCGAAGGTGTCTGGGGAGAGCTAGTAGAGGGGAGGTAAGTTCCATGTCGGCTGATTGCCTGTTCTGCAAGATTGCGCGGGGCGAGTTTTCCACAGAGTTCCTGCTGGAAACGGAGCATGTAGCTTCCTTCCGCGATATCAACCCGCAGGCCCCCACGCATATCCTGGTCATTCCTAAAAAGCACATTGAGAGCCTGGCGCACTTGGAGGCGGAAGACCAGGGTTTGATGGGTGAGTTACTGCTGGCTGTAAAGGACCTCGCCGCACAGGAAGGCTTGCGCGATGGCTACAGGGTTGTGGTGAACACCGGACGCGACGGCGGACAGAGTGTGGGCCACCTCCATTTTCATCTTTTAGGCGGCCGCGCCCTGCAGTGGCCTCCAGGTTAAATATTGACCCTGAGGGCCAGATCGGTTATAATTAGCTTGATATTATGCCCACGGCGTATCCTGTAGTATAGCAAGACGCACTCGGCATGGAAGGAGGGATACCAGTGGCAGAAGTCAAAGTTGGCAAAAACGAGTCCCTCGACAATGCCTTGCGCCGTTTTAAGAAGCAAATTCGGATGTCAGGTGTTCTGTCTGAGCTGAGAAAAAGGGAGCATTACGAAAAACCCAGCGTTAGACGGAAGAAGAAGTCTGAGGCAGCTCGTAAGAGAAAATATCGGTAACGTAGGCTTAGCTCGATGTCCCCAAGATGTCGAGCTTTTTTTACAGAAAGGGTGGTGTCATGAAGCGGAGAGCGCTGGTGCTCATGGGCTTGTTGGTCTGCTGTGTGCTGCTTCCCTTGAGCGAGGCGGCTGCCGCGGCTCCCATAGTCTACCGCCTGCCTATCCAGGGCGAGATCGAACCGGGCCTGGCGGCGTTTGTGGCCAGGGGCTTGGCCCTGGCGGAGCGCAATGACGGTGTGGTTCTGCTGGAGATCAATACCTTTGGCGGCAGAGTGGACGCGGCCACGGAGATCAAGGACCTCATCTTCCGGTCTCAGGTACCCGTTATCGCCTTTGTGAGCGAACGGGCGTGGTCTGCCGGAGCCCTCATCGCGTTGGCTGCCCCCAAGATCGCTATGGCACCGGGCAGCAGCATGGGTGCCGCCGAGCCCAGGCCTATGGAGGAAAAGACCGTTTCGGCCCTGAGGGCTGAGTTTGAGGCAGCCGCCGAGCGGTGGGGCCGGGATCGCCGCCTGGCAGGCGCCATGGTGGATGCGAGCATAGTTGTTGAGGGGATTTCGGAGCAAGGTAAGATCCTCACCTTATCTGCGCAGGAGGCCTTGGAGTACGGCATGGCCGATCTTCTAGCCGGCAGTATCCACGAGGCGCTCGCCAAGTCGGGTTACGAGGTATATGAACTGGTGGAGCTCAAGCCCCACTGGGCTGAGAACATTGCCCGCTTCCTGACCCAATCTACTATCAGCTCGCTGCTGCTTACTTTGGGTTTTCTGGGTTTGGTCTTTGAAGTGACTACTCCGGGTTGGGGCGTGCCTGGTACGGCTGGCCTGGTCTGCCTGCTGCTCTTCTTTGGCGGCCGCTATGTCGCGGGGATCATGGGCTGGGAGGCCATCCTGCTGTTTTTCGTGGGCCTGCTCCTGCTGATCTTGGAGCTGTTCGTTATTCCAGGTTTCGGCATCGCCGGCATTTTGGGTATCCTGGGTGTTATGGGCAGCATCATCTTGGCCTTTGGCGATCTGCAGCTTGCCCTGATCAACTTGTCTGTGGTGCTGGTGGCGACCATCGCGGTTGTGGTCCTGTTGTGGAAGCGGATCACCCAGTCGCGGTTGTGGAAACGCATTGTGCTGTCCCACAGTGAGACGCCCCAGGCCGGTTACCGCGCTCCCGCGGATTTCAGTCATCTTGTGGGCAAACAGGGGATGGCCATCACGCCTCTGCGCCCCTCTGGAACCTGCCTCATTGACGGTCAGCGCTATGATGTCGTTTCCGATGGCGGTTTTATCAGCGCAAATACGAAGGTTGAAGTGGTGTTCACAGAAGGAACCAGGGTGGTTGTTAGGGAAGTAAAGAAAGACTAAGCAAAAGGGAGGATGCAACATGGGTTTGATTCTCGCTGGGATTGTACCGCTTCTGATCATCATCTTCTTAGCCCTGTTCTTCAGCTTTGTGCCAATCGGTTTGTGGATTTCTGCCATCGCAGCCGGCGTCAAGGTGAGCCTCATGAGTCTGGTGGGCATGCGGCTGCGTCGGGTGCCCCCTGCCCGCATAATTCTGCCTTTCATCAAGGCGCAGAAAGGCGGCGTAGAAACGACCATTGACAAGCTGGAAGCCCACTATTTGGCAGGTGGTAACGTGGACAATGTGGTGGATGCCTTAATTGCTGCCACCCGTGCCGACATTCCCATCACCTTTGAGCGTGCCGCCGCCATCGACCTGGCAGGCCGCAACGTGCTGGAAGCCGTGCAAATGAGCGTCAACCCTAAAGTGATTGAGACCCCCCTTATCTCAGCTGTGGCCAAAGACGGCATTGAACTGAAGGTCAAGGCCAGGGTTACCGTGCGGGCCAACATCGACCGGCTGGTGGGCGGTGCTGGGGAAGCGACAATCATTGCCCGCGTTGGTGAGGGCATCGTCACTTCAGTTGGTTCCAGCGCCAGTCACGCCGATGTCTTGGAGAACCCCGATGTGATCTCCAAACTCGTTCTGAACAAGGGCCTCGATGCAGGAACGGCCTTTGAAATTCTCTCGATTGACATAGCCGACGTGGATGTGGGCCGGAACATCGGTGCCCGCCTCCAGATGGATCAGGCCGAAGCCGACAAGAATATTGCCCAGGCCAAGGCGGCCGAACGCCGCTTCGCTGCCCAGGCGCGCGAGCAGGAAATGCGGGCCGCGACGCAAGAAATGCGGGCCAAGGTGGTCGAAGCAGAGGCGCAGATTCCTCAGGCCATTGCCGAAGCGCTCCGGTCAGGCAATTTGGGCGTTATGGACTACTACGCCATGCAGAACATTCTAGCTGATACGCGCATGCGGGAAGCCATCAGCGGGAGAGGGCCCGAGCAGTCTGAGGATGGCCAAGAGAGCAGAGAACGGTAGGTGGAGAGTATGCGAGGCCTCCTAAGCTTCCTCATCTACCTGATCTTGAATATGGTGTCAAGCTACTTGAAACGAGCTGGCCAAAAATCAACTAGGCCCAGTGGCCTGCCCGCTTGGGCTCCCCAGGCGCCTCAGGCATCTGGGCAGGCAGGTGAGGTTTCGGCGCCGGTGCCCGGTGCCGGCAGAGAGCTGGCTCCTCAAGAAGACGTGTATGAAGCGACCGATGAAGGGCTCGAGGAAGAAGACCTGGAATTATGGGCAGATGAGGAGCAGGAAGACAGGGTGCGTCTAGATGCCAGAGACCGGAGTGAGCCGCTGGAGCAGTACGGTGGGCAGCTCGGGTTGTCTAAGCTCACCGAAGCGATTATCATGTCCGAGATCATCAGGGAACCGCGGGCACTGCGCCGCTGGCCCAGCCGCTAGGCAGTTCCTCTACTCGTACAAAATGGAAGAAGCAAGGTTAGGCCGCTGCGGTCTAACCTTTTTTTTGCTGCATAGTTTTAGGTGAAGGGAGGAACACCATGCGGCCAGCCGTGCGCCACAACTTGAAACGCAAGTTCGCCCAAACCCTCGACCTGCCCCCGAGCGTGGTTCTGGACCAAGCCGTGATCCATATTCTCGGTGATGGGGAAGTGCAGATCGTGAACCACAAAGGCTTAGTCCAATACACCGCCGCCTGCGTCAAGGCCCGGGCTGTGCAGGGCATGATCGAGGTGAGCGGTTCCGAATTGGAGATTGCCTCCTTTTCGGCTCAGCAGATGAAAATCCGCGGGCGGATCCGCCAGGTGATGCTGAAATGACTGCTCTTCTGTGGCTGTGGTGGCAGGGATATGTCACTGTCCGCCTGCGCGGCGTGGGGATCGAGCGGGTGCTCAATGGGGCGGCGCAGGCAGGTGTAGCTCTCTTTCAGGTACAGCGCCTCACCGCGGATGTGGTGCTGGCGAGAATTCCGGCGCGGGATTTCCGCCGCTTGCGGCTTCTGCTCAGGCAGGCGGCCAATGGGCCGCGCATCCATGTTACCATCTTGGACCGCCACGGCTTTCCCTTCCTGCTGCGCCAGTTCAGCCGCAGGGCCTTTCTTGCGGTGGGACTGGGGCTCTCTGCCCTAGCCCTGTTCTACTTGGCCAACTTCGTGTGGTTCATTGAAGTTGTGGGCGCCGATGCCATGACTGTAGAGCTGATCAAGGCGGTGGTGGAGGAAACCGGACTGCGCTCTGGTGTTCTGCGGAGTTCTCTGGATGCGCGCCGCATTGAGCAGCGCCTTCTGGAGCGCCTGCCGCATCTGGCCTGGGCCCACGTGAAAAACCAGGGCGTGAGAGTGGAAATCCAGGTGATGGAGCGGGAGTCGGCGGAGCTGGATGCACAGGGCGCGGGACACGTCTATGCCAAGCGCGACGGGCTCATCACTGAACTGCTCGTTCTGCAGGGCACGCCCCAGGTCCGAGAGGGCGACACGGTGCGCCAAGACGATCTGCTCATTTCCGGTATGTACTACGACCGGCAGGGGCGCCGCCAGTTTGGCGCGGCCCGGGGAGTCGTGAAAGCTCGAGTCTGGTACCAGGCGGTGGGGGAAGCGAGCCTAGTCCGCTGGGAGCCTCAGAAAACAGGCAGGAGCCACAGGCAGTACCGCCTCACCGTGGGGCCCTTCAGCATCCCCCTGGGCCGCTCGTATCCCCGCGACAATCACCTAGTCTCAACCAAAAACTGGCAGCTGTATCTAGGCCAGGCCATGGCCCCCGTGAGCTGGACCCGCATCAACTATGAGGAGGTGCTGTGGGAGGCCGTTCCCGTGCCGATGACAGAAGCGGAACGAACTGCCTACGAACTTGCCTGGGAAAGCTTGCTCAACCAGGGGGTGGAGCGCGATAATGTCTTGGAGGAGAGAAGGACGGTGGAATATCTGACAGATGCCCACGGCATTAGGGTTACCGTGCAAGTAGAGGTGCTGGAGGACATCGGCCAATTTTTGGGTCAATAGTTTGCACTTTTGCCCCATTTTGCTTATAATAAGTGCATACAGAGACAGACAAAGGATGGTTGATGTATTGAGTCAGATATTGCGCCTACGAGACAACGATCAGGCTCAAGCCCTGAGCGGCCAGCGCGATGAGTATCTGCGGCTGTTGGAAGAGGCTTTCGGCGTGCAGATTGTGGCCCGGGGACTTGATCTGATCATCAACGGTTCCGATGAAGCCATCGCCAAGACCAAGCTGGCCCTGGAGAACATGGCCGAATTCGGTTCCAACCTGACTAACCACGATGTTTATTACGCCATCAAGCTGAGCGCTAACGGCGATTCCCTTCCTCTCCAGGAGCTCAACGCGGGTCTGGTGGTGGTTACCCACCGCGGCCACAGAATCCGTCCGAAAACCGCGGGTCAGAGACGCTACATTTCGGCCATAGACACCCACGATGTGGTGTTTGCCATCGGTCCGGCCGGCACAGGGAAAACATACCTGGCCATGGCTCAGGCGGTGGCTAGTTTGAAGCGGAAAGAAGTGGAGCGGCTCATTTTGACGCGTCCTGCGGTGGAGGCAGGGGAGCACCTGGGGTTTTTGCCCGGGGATCTGCAGGACAAGGTGGATCCCTATCTCCGGCCCCTCTACGATGCCCTGTTCGACATTTTAGGCTTTGAAACCTATGCGAAATACAGGGAAAAGGGCATCATTGAAGTAGCGCCCCTGGCCTACATGCGGGGGAGGACCTTGGATGCCAGCTTCATTATTCTCGATGAGGCGCAGAACTGCACGCCGGCCCAGATGAAGATGTTCCTCACGCGCCTGGGCTTTGGGTCCAAAGCGGTGATCACTGGGGACATTACCCAGGTGGATCTGCCCAAGGATAAAACCTCCGGGCTGATCGAGGTCCAGAAGATCCTCAAGGGCGTAGAGGGCATCAGCTTCTGTTTTTTGGATGAAACCGATGTGGTGCGCCATCCTCTAGTTCAGAGAATCATTCAAGCCTATGACGCCCACGATCAGAAGACTGGCAAATTGCAATCCTAGGAGGCTAATCGTGAAACGCAAAAACAAGGGCAGGTGGGGGCAGGCCTGGTTGCAGGTGCTGAGGGAAACTGCCTTCAGCCGATGGGTGCTGGGTGCACTCATCGTCGCAGCCATGCTGGCCATCCTGCTGGTGGATGCCTTGCCTGCCGGAGTCCAGATCCAAGTAGGGGAAGTGGCCAAGCAGGATATTGTGGCGCCCATGACCGCCATCAACTCCAGTGCTACTGAGCGCTTAAGAGAAGAGGCGGCGCGCCAAGTGCTGCTGGAAGCGGCTGATGACCCCGAGTACTATCAGATCAACCCCGCAGCAGTGATGAGGGTGGAAGAAAACGTCACCGGAGTGCTCAACCTGTTGCGGCAGGGCATCGCTCCTGAAGTGCAGAGCCAAGAACAGGAGCAGGCGCAGGAGCGAGAGGAAGCCCAGACTGAACAGCTCGAACAGCTCACCATATCTGAGATTGACCGCCGCTTGATCCGAGATTGGCAGATCGAGATTCCCCAGAGGAATCTGGAAGCGGTCGTTTCTTTGTCTTTGGTGCAGTTTGACCAGTTTGCTCAGATCACCGCGGACCTGGTGCTGGCTGCCATGGAGCAGCGCATCAGCCAGGATGGTCTGCGGGACGCTCGAGATGCTTTTGAGGAGAGTGTGCGCAGGAGCGATCTCCGGGACGACCTCCAGCAGACGGCGGTGATCCTGGGACGGCAGCTCATACAACCTAACCTGGTGCTGAACACGGAAAAGGTAAATGCAGCCCGAGACCAGGCCGTGCAGTCTGTGCAGCCTGTGCAGATTATGCAGGGTGAGATCATCATCCGAAAAGGAGATGTGGTGCGGCCTGAACATATCAGCCTCATGCGCGATGTGGGGCTCTTGAAAACCGGGCGCGATTACGGGGCCTTAGCCGGGCGCACCCTCTTGGTTCTGTCTTTGGCCCTGCTCATGGCCGTTTATCTCTACCAGAACCATAAGCAGGTGCTGGACAACATTGCTTTGCTGGGCCTGGTGGGCTGCATTGTGGTTACCGTGCTTCTGCTCGGACGTTTGTTCAGCCTCTTGTCTTGGCCGCAAGCTGTCTACCTGAACCCCTCTGCTCTGGTGGGTCTGCTGCTTACCCTGCTCTTGGATCCGCAGGTTGCCAGCATGGCCACGGTCATTACCGCTGCCCTGCTGGGTGTGATCAGCGGTTTCAGCTGGTTTGTTGGTGTGTTTGCCTTGGTGGGCGGGCTCACCGCGGTACTCAGCGTTTCCAAGGTGAGCCAGCGCGGTGATCTAATGCGCGCCGGGTTTATCGTGGGCGGGGTCAACTTCCTGCTCATGCTGGCTTTGGGTCTAGCGGGCAAGGACACCAACCTGATCATCCACAGCTACCTGGGCCTGATCAGCGGCTTACTGGCGTCGATTGTGGCCATCGGTGTTCTTCCCTATCTGGAGAGCGCCTTCAAGATTACCTCTGCCATCCGCCTTCTGGAGCTGTCCAACCCCAACCATCCCCTGCTGCGGAAGCTGATGCTGGAGGCTCCGGGCACCTACCATCACAGCATTCTTGTGGGCAATTTGGCTGAAGCTGCCGCTGAAGCGGTGGGGGCAGACGGCCTGCTGGCTAGGGTGGGGGCGTTTTACCATGATATCGGCAAGTTGAAACGTCCGTACTTCTTCGTGGAAAACCAAGTGGGTAAAGACAATCCCCACGACAAGATTGCGCCGTCCCTGTCTACGCTGATCGTCACTTCTCACGTTAAGGACGGGCTGGAGCTGGCGGCGGAGTATAAGCTGCCGGAGGTTGTCACCCAGTTCATCGCCCAGCACCACGGCACGGATCTGGTGCGCTTTTTCTATCACCGGGCTACGGAAGCAGCTGAGGACAACTCCGTTGAGGAAAAGGACTTCCGCTACCCCGGGCCCAAGCCCCAGGGCAAGGAGGTGGCCATTGTCTCCCTGGCTGATGCGGTGGAGGCTGCAGTGCGTTCCTTGTCTAAACCGACTCCGGGCAAGATTGAAGGTTTGGTGCGCAAGATCATTAAGGACCGCCTCAACTCTGGGGAGCTGGATGAGAGCGATCTTACCTTCCAGGATATGGATAGAATTGCCAATGCGTTTGGGAAGGTAATTATGGGCATGTTCCACACCCGTGTGGAATACCCAGAGAAGATCACGAAAGAAGAGATCGAGGGGAAGAAAGCGAAAAATGGAAGTTCTGTTCAACAATGAACTGCCCCAGGAGGACACCTCTAGGTTTGAGGCTCTGATCGAACAGGGATTTGCCCTGGCGGCAGAGCTCAAGGACCTGCCCGAACCGTGGGAAGTGAGCGTCTCCTTTGTGGACGATGAGACCATCGCCGCCTTGAACGCACAGTATCGCGGCAAGCCGACCTCCACTGATGTGCTGTCTTTCCCTCAGGATGACGAGGAGTTCGGCGCAGTGGAGGGCCTGCCCCGTATGCTCGGGGATATTGTTATCTCCCTGGATCGGGCCAAAGAACAGGCGTCCGAGTACGGCCATTCCCTGGAGCGGGAGGTCCTGTTCTTGGCCGTCCACGGGTTTTTTCATCTCCTGGGCCACGATCACGAAACCGAGGAGGAGCGACAGGTGATGCGTTCTTGGGAAGAGCGCGTCTTGAGGGAGCTGGGCTTGGGGAGAGATTAGGGTGAAAAGGCGAAGCCTTGTAGAGAGCTTCCGCAATGCTATCCAGGGCATGGCTCAAGCGGTGCGGTACGAGCGGAATATGCGCATCCACGTGTGCATAGCTCTGCTGGTCGTCCTGTTGGCGGCTGCCCTGGGCGTGACCCGGCTGGAAATGGCAGCGCTGCTGCTTTCCATCGGGTTTGTTTTAACCGCAGAGCTGTTCAACACCGCGGTGGAAGAAGTGGTGGATTTGATCACACCGGACTTTCACCCCCGGGCGGGGGAGATCAAGAACATCACCGCTGGCGGAGTCTTGGCGGCGGCCCTCACAGCTGTGGCCGTCGGTTATCTGGTGTTCATTGATTACCTGCTGCGTTTGGATGAGCTCGTGCTGCGCGGGCCCGTGCCACCGCCTTATTTAGCCGCACTGGCTCTGGCTGTGGTGGTGCTGGTTGTCTTGGGCTGGAAGGGATTGCTGCGCGGCAGCCGGCCCTCCGGGCACAGTGCTGTGGCCTTTGCCTTAGCGGCCGCCATTTGGGAGACCAGCCGGGGTTTCCCCGCTGTCGCTGCCTGGGTGTTAGCCCTGCTCGCGGCCCACGGCCGGGTGGAGGCGGGGGGGCACAAGTGGTGGGAAGCAGTTACGGGAGCCCTGCTGGGGACGGGCATAACGCTGCTGCTATTTAGACTCTTCGCATAGAGGAAGGAGCGCTGGCAATGACTGAAAGAGAGCTGATGGAACTGGCCATCCAGGCCAGGGAAAGGGCTTATGTACCATACTCGCAGTTCAAGGTGGGGGCTGCCCTGTTGGGAGCCGATGGGCAGGTGTACCTAGGCTGCAACATCGAGAATGCTGCCTACGGCCCCACGAACTGTGCTGAGCGCACAGCCATCTTCAAAGCCGTGTCCGATGGAGTTAGGCAGTTCGCCGCCCTGGCTGTGGTTGCCGATACGGAGGAGCCCGTGGCCCCCTGTGGGGTGTGCCGCCAGGTGATGGCGGAGTTTTTTGATCCAGATACACCCGTGTACTTGGGCAATCTCCGCGGGGACCTGCACCAGACTACCCTCAAGGAGCTTCTGCCCGGAGCTTTCACTTCACGGGCCTTGCGCAGGTGAACAACATGGCTAACGGTTTCAAATCAGGTTTCGTGGCCGTTGTGGGCCGCCCTAATGTAGGCAAATCCACCTTGCTGAACGCGCTTTTAGGGCACAAAGTGGCCATCGTATCGGATAAGCCGCAGACTACCCGCAACACAATTCGCGGCGTGTTAACGCTGGAGCAAGCTCAGATTGTCTTTCTCGATACTCCCGGGCTGCACAAGCCGCTGCACAAATTAGGAGAGTACATGGTCAAGAGCGCCTTTCAGGCCCTGGAAGATGTGGATTTGGTGCTCTGGCTGGTGGAAGCAGGGAAGTGGGCACCCGCGGATCAGCATATCTTGGGTGAACTGGCCGTCGTTCAACAGCCGGTGATCTTGGTAGCCAACAAGACGGACCAGGTGTCCCCGAGCGACCTGGAGGTGTATCTGGACCAGGTTGCCAGCAAACGCGAATTTGCGGCAGTGCTCGGAGTTTCCGCGCAAGAGGGCACCAATTTGCCGGAACTGGTGGAGCTCATCGTAGATCGGCTCGCCGAAGGGCCGAAGTACTATCCTGACGACTGGATCTCAGATCAACCTGAACGCTTCATTATCGCCGAGTTTATCAGAGAAGAGCTGTTTCTCCGCACGGAGCAGGAGGTACCTCATTCCATTGCCGTGGATGTGGAGGAGATCAAAGAAGATGCGGAGAAAAACCTGATGAGGATTAGGGCAACCATCTATGTGGAACGGGACAGCCAAAAAGGGATCGTGATCGGTCAGGGCGGCAGGATGCTCAAGGATGTGGGTACAGCTGCCCGCATGCAGATTGAGCGCTTGTTAGGCACCCGTGTGCACCTGGAGCTCTGGGTAAAGGTGAAAAGAGATTGGCGCAACAAGCCCGGAGCTCTTAGAGAGTTTGGCTATGAGTAAGTAATTCGTGGCGCGCAGCCGAGCCTACGGCACCCTCATACCTAGTTGCCAGTTAGCGAAATTTGTCAAGGGAGGTAAAGCCATGACCACGACGCATGCCTACAAACCAGATGAACGCGGTCAGCTCACAGACTTGGTAGCTAGGGCCCAGGCAGGCGATACAGCCGCCCGCGAACAGCTTCTCCAAGATTACCGTCCATTTTACCTGCGGGTAGCGTCCAACGCTTGCCGCAAGTACTTGGTGCTCGGCCGCGATGACGAGGCCAGCATAGCCATGATTGCCTTTAACGAAGCTATCGATTCCTTTGACAGCGCTGGGGGAGCTTCTTTCCTCAGCTTTGCCGAAATCGTGGTCAAGAGGCGCATGGTGGACTACTTCCGGCGGCAGAGCAGGAAGTCGGAAGAAATTCCCCTCTCCACCTTCGAGACGGAAGATAACGAAGATGGGATTCTGCAGAAAATAGAGTCCAAGGAAGCCCAGACAGTCCTGCAGATTCAGGAAGAGACGGAGCAGCGCCGGGAAGAGATCTTCCGCCTGGATCAGCTGCTCAGCCACTACGGCATCCGTTTCTCCGAATTGGTTAAAATATCGCCGAAGCACCAAGATGCCCGAGACCGAGCTCTGCAGGTGGCCAGGACGCTGATCAGCGATCCGGAACTTTTGGCCCACCTGACCCGCAAAAAGTCGCTGCCCCTTAAGGAGCTGGAAGCCAAGGTGCGGGTGAGCCGCAAGACGCTGGAGCGGCAGAGGAAGTACATAATCACCTTAGCGCTCATTCTTATCGGTGACTTCTATCATCTGCAGGAGTACCTAAACCGTCCGGAGTGAAAAGGAGGTGGACAGAAGGTGAGACATAAAGGGATTGTTGTGGAGATCGCTCCCAAGAACAAAGTGATTATCCTCACGCCGCAGGGGGAGTTTCTCAAGATCCCTTTCCGCAAGCATGTTCAGGTGGGGCAGGAAATCCGCTACACCCCCCGCAGAGAACGTCTCAGCCCGTGGCAGCTGGCTGCGGCCGCGGTGTTGTTCTTGGCTCTGCTGGGCAGCTGGCCCATGGTCAGCGACCTGCTTGTACCCCAACCGGCTGTGCCCGCCTTCACCGTCACTCTTGATCTAGACTCCAGTTTTGAGCTGGCCGTCAGTGCCGACGGGAAAGTCTTAGGAGTGGAAGGGCTGAACCGGGGCGGGAAAGAGATGGTGCAGAGCCTGAATGTGGTAGGGTCTGATCTCAGGACGGCCTTGCAGTCCATTGCCGCCCTCGCCGGCAGCGGCAAGCAGGCGGTGGTGACCGTGGCGGCCCAGCAGGAAAGCATCGCCGCCATAAAAGAGAAAAGCGCAGGACAGTACTCTGCTCTGGAACGGGAGATCGCCGATGCCCTGCGAGCAGCCAAGCTGGCAGATGTACGCATCCTGGAGGTGCCCAGATCATTCCAGGCTGAAGCGAAACTGGCTGGCATCGCGCCCAGCAAGTACCTGGCCATTCAACACCCGCAGACTCCAGCGGTGCCTTTGAAGATGGAAACCCGGTTGACCATGAGCGATCCGCCGGAGTTGGAAGACACGCCTACTCAGCTCGCGGGAGCGACTGTGGCGCAGAGGGTGATGGAGCCCATTAAGCCGGCGTTGACGCCCACCAGGTGGACCAGACAGTCCGCGGAGACGGTGCCGGCTAGCATCTATAACGTGAGTTTTCCCATTGCAGCAGTTAAAGGAGATTATTAGGACTACCCATGCGCGTTGATGAGTTTGATTTTGAGCTGCCCCCAGAACTGATAGCCCAAAAGCCCTTGGCCGTGAGAAGTGCCTCGCGGCTTTTGGTAGTGCATAAGGATAATGGCGACCTGGAAGACCGGCAGTTTGTTGACGTTTTGCATTATCTGCAGCCAGAGGATGTGCTGGTGGTGAACGACTCCCGGGTGCTGCCTGCCCGCTTGTACGGAAGGAACAGAGAGCGCGCAGGATTGATCGAAGTCCTGCTGCTCAGGCCCTATGGCGAGGGGAAATGGGAGGTTCTGGTGCGGCCTGGCAAAAAGGCCCGGGTTGGTGCCCAAATTGAGTTCTCACCCCGCTTATCCTGTGAGGTGTTGGAGAACACCCCCAGCGGAGGTCGCCTAGTGCAGTTTGCCTGTACAGGCGATTTTGATGCGGTCTTGGCTGAGCTGGGGGAGACCCCGCTGCCCCCCTATATCCGTGAAAAACTTGATGACCCAGAACGCTATCAGACGGTGTACGCTAAGCATTCCGGGTCCGTAGCTGCCCCCACCGCGGGGCTGCATTTTACCCCTGAACTCCTGGCGGAAATAGGCCGCCGAGGAGTGGCTGTGGCCTCCGTAACGCTCCACGTGGGCCTGGGCACCTTCCGGCCCGTGCAGGTGGAGAACGTGGAGGAGCATGTGATGCATGAGGAGTTCTTTGAGCTCAGCCCGGAGAGCGCGGCCGTGATCAACGGCCGACGCCGCGCCGGAGGGAGAATCGTGGCCGTGGGCACGACTTCCGTCCGGGTGCTGGAAACCCTGGCTGACTCTGACGGCACAGTGCGGGCCGGCTCAGGCTGGACGGATATCTTTATCTACCCGGGCTATACGTTTAAAGCGGTGGACGCACTGATCACCAATTTCCATCTGCCTAAGTCCAGCCTCTTGATGCTGGTTTCTGCTTTTGCCGGGAGGGAAACCATCATGCGTGCCTACGAGCATGCCGTCGCCCAGCGCTACCGCTTTTTTAGTTTTGGGGACAGCATGTTGTTGTTGTGAAGGGAGCAGACAGGTGGCAATACAGTTCACAGTAACCAAAGAATGCAGCAGGAGCAGGGCCCGCCTGGGGCGCCTGCAGACACCCCATGGCGTAGTGGAGACGCCAGTTTTTATGCCTGTGGGTACGCAGGCGACCGTGAAGACCATGGCGCCCCATGAGCTGGAAGAGCTGGGTGTAGAGATTATCCTTAGCAATACCTATCATCTTTACCTCCGGCCCGGAAGCGATGTGGTGGAGGAAGCCGGTGGATTGCACAAGTTTATGGGCTGGCCGCGGCCCATCCTCACGGACAGCGGGGGCTTTCAAGTGTTCAGCCTGGGTCCCCTGCGCACCATTTCCGAAGAAGGGGTGGAGTTCCGCAGCCACTTGGATGGTTCCAAGCACTTTTTCAGCCCTGAAAAATCCATGGAAATCCAAATGCAGTTGGGTGCCGACATCATCATGGCTTTTGACGAATGCGCGCCCTATCCTGCGGAGCGCAGCTATGTGAAAGAGTCCAAGGATCTGACATACCGCTGGGCTAAGCGCTGCCAAGCCACCCATACCAGGGAGGACCAGGCCCTGTTCGGCATTGTTCAAGGCGGCGTCTATAAAGACCTGCGCAGGGAAAGCGCATTGGAGCTTATGGATCTGGGTTTTCCCGGCTACGGGATTGGCGGGCTGAGCGTGGGTGAGCCCAAGGAGCTCATGTATGAGGTCCTGGATGACCTCATGCCTATCATGCCGAAAAATAAGCCTCGGTATCTAATGGGGGTAGGCTCCCCCGACTGCCTGGTGGAGGGTGTCCTGCGGGGAGTGGATATGTTCGACTGCGTGTGGCCGACGCGGCTGGCGCGCCACGGCATGGTGATCACCCGCCAGGGCAACCTGCCCATCCGCAATCTGCCCTATGCCCGAGACTTCACGCCCATTGAGGAGGGCTGCGGGTGCTACACCTGCCAGAACTTCTCCCGGGCCTACATCCGGCATCTGATCAAGGCCAATGAGGTTTTGGGTATCAGGCTCACCACGATCCACAATATCTACTTCCTTACCCGCTTGATGCGGGAGATCCGGACGGCCATTGCCGCCGACTGCCTGCCCGAGTTTGCCAGGGAATTCCTCAGCGGTTATGAGGGAGAAAAATAGAGGAACCGAGGCTTCGAGGTAGAAATCTAGTGAGGTACTTCACTTAAGTGGGAGGTGAACAGCGTGTTTTTGCAGACTGAGGTTCCTGCACCGCAGGGCAGCATTATCAGCCTGTTTCTGCCCATTATCCTTTTGGGTGTCATGTTCTACTTCATGATCTGGCGTCCCCAGCAGAAGCAGCAAAAGGAAAGGAAGGCTATGCTCGATTCCCTCAAGAAGGGCGACAAGGTGGTCACCATCGGGGGAATCCATGGCGAGCTGACCAGCCTCAAGGAGGACTATGTCACGCTCAAGGTGGCTGACAAGGTAGAGATCAAGCTTTCGCGCAGCGGCATCAGCCACGTGCTGAAGTAAGCAGCTGAGACAGAGCCCAAGCTGTTTGACGTATTGCGGCAGCCAGGGTTAAACCACCGTTCAGGTGGTTTTCTTCTAGATACTGATAAGGAGGGGATCGCCGTGCGCAGAATGTTAGCAGTGGGAGCACTCATCTTTGTCTTTTTCGCGGTGCAGGTGGCTCAGGCTGGCACCTTTTACCTGCATGATCATCCTAGCTATTGGTGGTATGTGGTGGATGATCCCGCCTTCAGTGTTATTGTCCCCTCGACAGGACAGAATTACATCGAGCGTTCCATCTTCGGCATGGACAGCTTGCTGATTACCTTCCGAGATGGGGCCATCACCATGGAAGTGAACAGCCAGCCCAGTACCGATGTGGAAGCGGTGCGCAGCAGCCTCGAGGCGCGCTATAAGCCTCTGGTGAAGAACGTGACGATCATTTCCAATCAGGAGATCACCACGTCCAACAACCTGAAGTGTCTCTTTTACGCCTACGAGGCCACGGGAGCCAATGGGAAAAAGGTGATGCTCCGCTCGGTGTTCTTCCAGAGGGGAGGACACGTCGTTTACCTCACCTATTTCCTCGAGGCTGACCAATTCAAAGATGACCTCCGTGAGTACTGGATCAGGGCCGTGAACGGCTTCGAGTGGAACTAGGTAGATACTATGGAAGTACAAGTTGATGTGGCCAAAGTGGGGAAATATGCTGTGGGCGTCAGCGGTGACTCTGTGGAAGTGGTGGAGCGGCCTGGAGGCGGCGTTTCCATCGTGATCATCGACGGACAAGGCCACGGGCGGGCGGCTAAGCGCATGAGCCACATGATCGCCAACCAGGCGGCCAGGCTCATTGAAGACGGGGCCCGAGACGGGGCGGTCATGCGGGTGATCAACGATCATCTCTACGCCTTCCGGGATGGGAAGGTTTCCGCCACGGCCACCCTGCTCTCTGCCGATCTGGCCCACGGCTGCCTCGTGGTCTCCCGCAACTCCAACACCCCAGTGCTGGTAGCTGCGGGAGGACATGCCCGCGTGCTGGATGCTCCGGTGGAACCCATTGGCGTCCGCCGCCTGCTGAAGCCTTCCCTCACCCACTTGGAACTGGCTGAGGGAACGGTGCTTATGGGGTTCACCGACGGGGTGATCCACGCTGGCCGCAGCAGGGGGGAGAAACTGTCCCTGCAGCGGGTCTGCCGCCTGTTGACCACCGGCCTGTCCGCAGGCGGGCTGGCGGATGCCGTGCTCCAGTACGCCCTGGATCTGGAAGACGGCAGACCCCGTGACGACATGGTGGTGGCGGTTCTGAAGGTCACAGGCGACGAGAACAAGCTGGGGATCAGGAGAATCTCTGCTTCCTATCCGGTGTGAGGTGGGAACGGTGCAGCAGGATCCTTTAATTCTCGTAGTGGGAGTGTGCGCCTCAGGCAAGAGCACCCTGGCCAAAGGGCTGAGGGAGCTGGGTTATCATGTCCGCTCCTTTGCCCAGGAGCATTCTGTCAGCAGGCGCTTGTGGCAGCGCCTGGATCCGGACTTCCTCATCCTTTTGGAATGCAGCTATGAGACGATCCGGCGGAGAAAGAGGGTTTCCTGGGGAGTAGACCGCTACCGGAGGCAGCTGCGCCTTTTGGCCAACGCCAGGGCCCAAGCCGATCTGATTGTGCGCACCGATGGTTTCACTCCGGAACAGCTGGTGAGCTTTGTGCACAGGCAGTTGCAGCAACTGGGTATAGGGGGACTGGATAGCCGTGGTGAAGCTGGCTGATCTGGAAAAACACCCGACGATCAGAGCCTATGTCAAGCAAGCTGATGCTAATCTGGCGGCCATGGGTTTCACGGAACATGGTTTCCGCCATATCAGCTTGGTCTCCTCCATTGCCCGCCAGATCCTGCTGCGCTTGGGCTATGCTGAGCGCAGGGCAGAGCTGGCAGCCATAGCCGGTTATGTGCACGATTTGGGCAACTGCGTAGGGCGGGTTAACCATGGTTACGCAGGAGCCCTGCTGGTAGAGCCGGTCCTGAGGGAGCTGGGCATGCCGCCGGAGGAAGTGGCACTGGTGCTCAGCGCGGTGGGCAATCACGAAGAGGAAGTGGGAGAGCCGGTGAATGAGGTGGCGGCAGCACTAATTTTGGCCGACAAATCTGATGTGCACCGCACTAGAGTGCGCAACCGGGAGCTGGCCACCTTTGATATTCACGATCGGGTGAACTATGCGGTGAATAAGTCGTTTTTGAATGTGGATGAACAGCAGCGGCTGATCACCTTGAACATCACTATCGAGACTGAATACACGCCCATCATGGACTATTTCGAGATCTTTCTGGACCGCATGCTCATGTGCCGCCGGGCCGCGGCCTATCTGGGATGCCAGTTCAAGCTGAAAATCAACGATGTGCTTCTGCTCTAGAGTCCGAAGAATTGAAAACTGGCATAAGAAAAAACTGGCGCTGAAGGTGAAAACCAAGAGCGCCAGTTCTACTTATGCATTCTGGATATATTCTTTCTTGGGCACGAAGACGAAGGGGATGTTGCGGTAGAACTGCTTGAAATCAAGCCCGTATCCCACTAAGAACTCATTGGGCACTTCAAAACCCACATAATCAATGGGGATGTCTACGCGGCGGTTAGCCGGTTTGTTCAACAGGGTGCAGATGCGCAGGGAGGCAGGATTTCTGCTGTGCAGGTTCTTCACCAGATAGCTCAACGTTAGGCCCGTGTCGATAATATCTTCCACGATGAGGACATGCTTGCCTTCGATGCTCTCCTCCAGGTCCTTGACGATGCGCACCACACCTGAAGATTCGGTGGCATCTCCATAGCTGGACACCGACATAAAGTCGTAGGCCACCGGTACTGTAATATGTTTGGCCAGATCACAGAGGAACATGAGGCCGCCTTTGAGCACGCAGAGTAAAGTGATTTCCTTGCCTGCGTAATCTTGAGAGATGGCCTTGCCCAGTTCGCGGACCCGTCTTTGAATATCGTCTTCGCTGATGATGATGCGATCTACTATGTCCACCGGAACCACCGCCATTCATTTTTCTATTAATGATACTATTACGGCCAGCGGCGGTCAAGGGGGAACCCTGCCCAGTCAGGGGGCAGGAGTTCACTGAGGGGTGTAGAATGTACAGGGAACGGAGGACTTGCTTATGGCGAAAAGACAGTGGATTCTGCGCGAGCAGCACGGCCCGCTGGCAGGAGAACTGGCGGCCGCGCTGAACATCACCCCGCTCGTGGCCCAGATCCTCATCAACCGAGGGATCACCACCGTGGAAGCGGGGAGGCAGTTTTTGCAGTGCGATCTGGCGGCGACTCCGGATCCTTTTTTAATGTCCGGGATGCGGCAGGCAGTGGAACGCATCCAGCTGGCCCTTTTCAGACACGAGCGGATTGTGGTGTACGGCGATTACGATGCGGATGGTCAAACCGCAGCCGCTCTGTTGGTGCGCGCCCTGCGCGAGCTGGCACCTGATCCTGGCAGCATCAGTTACTACGTGCCCGACCGCTTTGATGAAGGCTATGGACTCAACGCGCAGGCGGTGGCCGCGCTGAGCGCCCAGGCAGACCTGCTCATCTCCGTAGACTGCGGAATTGTCTCCTATGCGGAAATCCAGGAGGCCCAGCGCTTGGGGCTCGATGTGATTGTCACCGACCACCATGAGCCTGGACCGGAGCGGCCGCCGGCCTTGGCCGTGCTCAACCCGAAACAGGCGGGCTGTGCCTACCCGTTTAAGGATCTAGCCGGAGTGGGAGTAGCCCTCAAGCTGGTGCAGGGGCTGGGCCTGCCCGGGTGGGAGGAGTACCTAGACTTAGCAGCCTTGGGCACAGTAGCTGACCTGGTGCCGCTGCAGGGAGAAAACCGCACCATCGTTAAGCGCGGTCTCGAGCTGATGCCCAGAACGAAGAACCTGGGCCTGCGCGCTCTCATGGAAGCTTCAGGCGTTGAAGCGCCCACAGCAGCAGATCTGGGTTTCCGCTTGGGGCCTCGCCTCAATGCTGGGGGACGCCTGGGGGATGCGGGGCGCGGCGTTCGCCTGCTGCTCACAGAAGATGAAGAGGAAGCCAGGGAACTAGCGGCTCAGCTCAGCCAGGAGAATGCCAAACGGCAGCAGGTGGAGCTGGACATCCTGGACGCCACGGTGCAGATTGTGGAGAAGTATGAACTGTACAAGCGCCCGGCCCTAGTGGTGTGGGGCGAGAACTGGCACCAAGGGGTAATCGGCATTGTCGCTTCCCGCCTGGTGGAGCGGTATTACCGGCCAACCGTGGTGATCAGCCTGCTGGAAGGAAAGGGTGTGGCCTCCGCCCGGAGCATTGCCGGGCTGCACTTGTATGAGACCCTCAGCGAGTGCGCCCACCTGCTCACGAAATTTGGCGGGCATGCCATGGCCGCAGGGCTCACCTTGCCAAAGGGGAACCTTATGACCTTCCAGCGGCTTTTCGAAGAGCTCTGCGCGCAAAGGCTCAGCGCGGAAGACTACATACCCAAGCTCTACATCGACTGCGCAACTGAACTGGACAAGGTAACGGAGGGACTGGTGGCTGAACTGAGCCTGCTAGAACCCCATGGGTTGGGCAATCCCAGCCCCATTCTGCGGGCGGATGTGGCTGTGCTGCGCACGCGCCGGGTGGGCGGGGAAAACCAGCATCTCCAGCTGGCGGTGCACGATGGCACCGTTGTGGAAATGCCCGCCATCGCCTTCGGGGCAGGTGCGGATCAAGAGGAACTGGAAAAGAGAGCGGAGCAAGTGGCGCTGGCCTTCGTGCCCACAGTGAACGAATGGCAGGGAACCAGGATCATACAGCTGCAGGTCAGGGACTGGCAGGAAGTGCAGGTAGAAGACACTTTCGTGCGGCGCTGGCTGGTGGAGTCCTACCCCTGGAGGCTCGGGCCCTCCTTTTACCAGAGCTCTGCTCTGAGCATTGAGGACACTCAGTTTGCTTGTCCCAGGCATGTGCTGGTGGATCTCCGGGGCACCTACGATAAGGCAGCGGCACTGCGCAGACGACGGAACGGGTTGCCCGCCTTGATCCTGGTTAACAGGGCCGTATCCGTGTTGGAAGTCTGCCGGCAGCTGCGCATTGCGGCAGCTGGTAGGGAGTCCATCGGGTTTGCTCATGAGTGGCTTTCCGAAGCTGAACTGGCCGAGCTCCACAGCTCCCCCTTCACCTGGCTGGTTTCCACGGGCTTAGGGCTGCCCAAGGGCAGGTGGCCTTCCGTCTGGTTTTGGGAACCTCCCCTCACCCCCACGGTCCAGGGATTGTGGTCTTCCCTGGTGGAGGAGGGGGGAGAGATTGTGGCCATCTACGGCTCCAAAGACGTGCAGCAGTTACAGGTGCACCTGGCCAAGGAGTATCCTGACCGCAGCATATTGGCCAGGATCTACTCTCTGCTGCGTTCCTGCGGAGGCAGCATCTCTCTGGGAGAAGCAGTCGCCAAATTGGAGGAAGTGGGGCTTTTCGGGGCCCTCCCGGCGGCCGTGGGCATCTTTGCTGAACTGGGCCTCTGGTCAGTGCGGGATGGGGCCATCTTCTATCTTCCAGAACCTGACCACAAGCTAGACTTGCAGCAAGCAGTTTTGTATAATAAGATAACAAAGATACGCGATCAGGCTGCAGTGTACCTTAAGCGTTGTTTGGAAAGGGGATTCTTCCAGGATGGACTTAAAAGAGAAAATTAGGGTGATACCAGATTTTCCGCAGCCTGGTATCAGTTTTAAGGACATTACCACCTTGCTTAGAGACGGAGAAGCGCTGAGGGAGGCTGTTCAGCGCATGGCCAGGCACTATGCTGGTGCTGGGATCGACATGGTTGTGGGAGTGGAATCAAGGGGCTTCATTCTGGGAGCGCCCTTAGCCTATGAGATGGGCCTAGGCTTTACCTTGATCCGCAAACCGGGCAAGCTTCCCGGGGACGTGCTTTCGGTGGAGTATGATCTGGAGTATGGGACGGACCGTTTGGAGATCCACGCCGATTCCTTCCCGCCGGGCACCCGGGTGCTGATCGTGGATGATCTGCTGGCCACAGGCGGGACCATTGCGGCGGCCATGGAGCTTGTCAATAAGCTCGGTGGACAAGTAGTGGGCTTAGCCTTCTTGATTGAACTCAGCTACCTAGGCGGCAGGAAAAAGTTAGAGGAGCTTGGCGACTACGACATCTTGGCGCTCGTTGACTATAAGGAATAAACACTTGGGGGGAAGGAGGGGGGCGCTGTGAATCTGCAGTATCTCGTCGACCGCATCTTAGCCTATTATCCCAAAGCCAATGTGGACTTCATTGCGAAGGCTTACCACTTTTCGCAGCGCGCCCATGAGGGACAGTTCCGTGAGTCCGGAGCCCCCTATTTTGAACATCCCTATGAAGTTGCCCTGATCCTGGCCGACCTCGAGTTGGACCTGGAGACTATTGCCGCCGGCCTGCTCCATGATGTACTGGAAGATACGCCTGTCACCCGCGAAGAGCTCGCCGCGGCCTTTGGCCCCAGCGTGCTGATGCTGGTGGAAGGAGTTACCAAACTGGAGAAGCTGCCGGTGCACAACCGCTTCGAGCAGCAGGCGGAGAACATGCGCAAGATGATCTTCGCCATGGCCGAAGATGTGCGGGTCATTCTAATCAAGTTGGCCGACCGGCTGCACAACATGCGGACCCTGAGGCACATGCCAGCGGAAAAGCAGGTGCTTATCTCCCAGGAAACCCTGGACATTTTTGCTCCCCTGGCTCACCGCATGGGAATTTGGCGGATCAAGTTCGAGATGGAGGATCTGGCTTTCCGCCACCTCAATCCAGAGGAGTACTACCGGCTGGTCGCGGAGATTGACCGCAAGCGCCAGGAGCGCGAGGGCGATCTGCAGGAAGCCATGAACATCATCATGGAGCGGTTGGCCGAGATGGACATGACCTGCGATATCCAGGGCAGGCCCAAGCACCTGTACAGCATCTGGCAGAAGATGCAGAAGCAGAACAAGAGCCTGGATGAGATTTACGATCTGATGGCCATTCGCATTATCGTGGAGACGGTGCGGGATTGCTATGCAGTTCTGGGAGTGATCCACGCCCTGTGGAAACCCATTCCAGGCCGCTTTAAGGATTACATCGCGGTGCCCAAGTCCAATCTCTACCAGTCCCTGCACACCACCGTGGTGGGTCCCCGAGGCGAACCCTATGAGATTCAAATCCGCACCTGGGAGATGCACCGCATCGCGGAAAAGGGCGTGGCCGCCCACTGGATGTACAAGGAAGGGACCCGCAAACCGGGCGACGAAGCCGCTAAGATCGGCTGGCTGCGGGAAGCCGTGGAATGGCTGAGGGAGATGAAGGATCCCCAGGAGTTCATGGATACTTTGAAGATCGACCTCTTTGAGGATGAGGTGTTCGTCTTTACACCTAAGGGAGATGTGAAGTCCCTGCCCAGCGGGGCCACACCCGTAGACTTTGCCTTCGACGTGCACACCGATGTGGGCCTGCGCTGTTTCGGCGCCAAGGTAAACGGCCGCATCGTCCCCCTGAACTACGTTCTGAAGAACGGGGATTTCGTGGAAATCCTCACCAGCAAGACAGCGAGCCCCTCTCAGGACTGGTTGAACTATGTCAAAACCTCCAAAGCGCGCAGCAAAATTCGCGCCTGGCTGCGGGAAGAGCAGCGGGAGGAGAACCTGGCCCGGGGGCGGGAGCTGCTGGAAAGGGAATGCAAGAAGCAGGGCGCGGATGCCAAGACGCTGCTCACCGAGGAGAACCTGCAGCCGCTAGCCCGCAAATACGGGGTGAGCAACCCGGCAGAACTCATCGCCAGCGTCGGTTCAGGCCGGATCGCCGCCAGCCAGGTGGTTCAGAAGCTAACCGGCCAGGATTCTGGCGAGCGCAAGAAACTGCCGGAGCCAGGCAAAAAGCGCCGGCGGGATAACGCCCGGGGCGTGGAGGTCATGGGTGCCGATAACTTGTTGGTGCGCTTTGCCAAATGCTGCAATCCGGTGCCAGGCGATGCGATCACCGGCTATATTACCAGAGGGCGGGGAATTTCCGTGCATCGCGTGGACTGCCCCAACGTGAGCACTCTGGGTTCCGAGTCGGGGCGGCAGATTGAAGTGGTCTGGAATGTGACCAAAGACGATGCGTACCCTGTGGAGATAGAAATCGAGGGCATCGACAGGCCCCATTTCCTGACCAATATTATGCATACCCTGTCCGAACGCAAGACGAACGTGGATGCGGTAACGGCCAGGACCAGCAAGGATGATTCGGTCATCGTCCAGCTGACCCTGGAGATTCACGATGTGCATCATCTGGACACGGTGATGAGCGCTCTGCGCCAGATCAACGGCGTTTTGGGGGTGCACAGGGCCAATCCCACTTAAGAGCAGAGGATGAGTTGGCATGCGAGCAGTTGTACAGCGGGTGAAACAAGCTAGTGTCACCGTAGATGGAGCCGTAGTGGGCAAGATTGCCCACGGGCTTTTAGTTTTCCTGGGTGTTGGTCAGGGAGATAGCAGCGAAGATGCCAGGTATCTGGCCGAGAAAATAGCTAAACTGCGGATCTTCTCCGATGACCAGGGGAAACTCAACCTGGATGTCCAGGCAGTGGGTGGTGCGGTTCTAGCCGTCTCCCAGTTCACGCTGTACGGCGACTGCCGACGCGGGCGCCGGCCCAGCTTCAGCTCGGCAGCTCCTCCAGATGAGGCTCAAGCTCTCTACGAGGAGTTCGTGGCGGAGCTGCAGGCCGCGGGTATCCCCGTGGCTACAGGTGTGTTCCAGGCGCATATGGAGGTAAGCCTAGTCAATGACGGGCCGGTGACGCTTATTGTAACCAGTGAAGGAGAGTAGGCATGCAGATCGAACGTTTTGTGGTCAACTCGTTGTCTACCAACTGCTATGTAGTTCATGATTCCGGCGAAGCGGTCGTGGTGGATCCTGGCGCCGAGTCCCAGGAAGTGCTGAATTTCATACAGGAAAACGGGCTGCGGGTTGTGGCCATCATCAACACCCACGGTCATTGCGACCACATTCTGGGCAATGCCTGGCTTAAGGAGCAGACCGGGGCACCTATAGCTGTGCATGAAGCGGATGCCCCGTTTCTCAGCGACCCTGAGCTGCACTTAGGGCCCCAGGTGCGCATGCAGGTGCCGCCCACCAAAGCGGATCGCCTGTTGAAAGATGGCGATGAGATTGCCGTAGGCCAGGGGAGTCTGCAGGTGATCCATACCCCTGGGCACAGCCCCGGCGGGATCTGCCTTTACGGACCGGGTCTGCTGATCAGCGGAGACACCTTGTTTAAGTCCTCTGTTGGGCGATGGGATTTTCCCAGCTCAGATGAACAGGACCTGTTCCAAAGCCTGAAACGCCTGGTTGTGCTGCCCCCCGAGACTAAGGTCTATCCGGGCCACGGCTTCAGCACCACCTTAGCCAGGGAACTGGTGGAGAACCCCTTTTTGAACTCACTGTAGGGAAGTGAAGGGCAATAGCTATTCCTTTTTATTTTGGCCATGAAAGCTATGAGATACAAGCTGATGATTTCCTAGCCCCTTCCATGGAAGTGGCGGTGAAATCGCTGGCACCGAACGCCAATTTTGGCAAGGGCAAAGTCCTCCGCGCGCAGTATGCGTGGGAGGACTCTGCCTTGTTTGTCGCCGTCTGCCTGGACGGGGAAGAGTGGACGCTGCGCGATACGGAGATCTTCGATCCCCGCTATGACGAAAGGGATCGCGAGCGCAGGATCAAGGAACGGGTACGGCTGGGCATTCGCCGCGTGTTTGAACGTGTGTACGGCTTGGCAGAAAGCCCCTGGGGCATTCTCACCGGCGTGCGTCCAATGAAGATGGTCCACTCCATGCTGGACCGGGGCTTTCCCCCGGAGGAACTGAAGGTCCTTTTGCGGGAAGTCTATGCTTTGAGTCCCAAAAAGGCGGATCTGCTCTTGGAGGTTGCTGCCGAACAGCGCCCCTATTTCCATCCTGATCCCAACAATCCCATTGGCATCTATGTGGGCATTCCCTTTTGCCCCACCCGCTGCAGCTACTGCTCGTTCGCCGCTTATCCGCTGCACACCCACGGCCATCTGCTGCCGGCCTTCCTGGAGGCGCTGCATGCGGAGATTGCGGCTGTGGGCAGCCTCATCAAGGAGCGGGGCTTGGAGGTGGAAGCGGTTTACCTGGGCGGAGGCACTCCCACTACCGTGCAGGGGGCCGACCTGGATCGGCTCCTGGGGCTCCTGCGCGAACATCTCTGTACTGCCACAACCAGGGAGTTCACGGTGGAAGCCGGGCGGCCCGAGACGTTGTCCAGGGAGACGCTGAGCATTCTCAAAGCCAACGGGACGCAGCGCATCTGCATCAACCCCCAGACCATGCACGAGCCCACCCTCCAGGCCATTGGGCGCCGACATACGGTGGAAGAGGTGCGCACCGCCTTTGCCGCTGCCCGGGACATAGGTATTCCGCTGATTAACATGGATATTATCCTCGGTCTGCCCGGAGAAGAGCTTCCCCAGGTGCGGCAGACCTTGGAGGAAATCGCGGACCTAGGGCCCGACAACCTGACTGTGCACAGCCTGGCCCTAAAGCGCGCTTCCCGGCTGAAAAAGGACTGGGAACAGGAGCGCATCGCCCAGGAACAGGGGGAGGCCATGGTGGACCTGGCCCGGGATTACGCCTTAAGCTGGGGGATGAGCCCCTATTACCTCTACCGTCAGCGCCATATCCTCGGGGATTTGGAGAATATAGGTTACTCCAAGCCGGGGGCCGCGTCCGTCTACAATATTCAGATGATGGAAGAGCGGCAGACGATCCTCGCCCTGGGAGCGGGAGGCATAACCAAGCTCATCGCGCCCGACCTGACCTTGGCGCGCCAGGTGAACCCCAAATGCCCTGCAGCCTACACGGCCCAGATCCGCGGCTGTTTAGAGGAACGGCTTGCTGCTCTGCGCCGGCACTTCTCTAGCAGGTATTGACTGGTTAAGCAGAAGTTGTGCGTTTGACATAGAACGGCATTTCAAGTACAATTAGCTTGTTGGTCTTTCTCGAATGGAAAGGATTGGTTGGCGATGTTCCGCAAGATGAGAAACCAGATGAAGATTGTCATTATCATTGTCCTGGCGGCCATGCTTGGCGGCGGGCTGTGGGCAGCGGGGGTTTCGCTGTTCAGCGGGCAGAACGTGCCGGCAGAAGCGGCTCTGGCCGTGGCCAAGGTTAATGGCCAGACCATCACCCTCTACGACCTGTATCTGACCCACCTGCGGTTTGCCCAAGAACTGGAGATGCAGCAGGGGCCCCTCACCGAACGCATGCATGAGGCCCTGCGCTACCAGGCTCTGCAGGCTTTGGTCGATAGTATTCTGGTCAACCAGGAGATTGAAAAACGCAAGATCACAGCCAGCAAAGGTGAAGTAGATGCGGAGCTGCAGCAGATCGTCGATCTGTTTGGCAGCGAAGAGGATTTCCGCCAGCAGCTGAAGAATGCTGGCCTCAGTGAAGAGACGCTGAGGAGGCAGCTGGAACACCAGATTAAGGTGGATAAGCTGCAGGACCAGATCCTGGCGCATGTTCCAGTGAGTGAAGAGGAAATCCGGGCTGCCTATGAACGGGTGCGTACTAAGCACATCCTGATCAGGCCGGAAGGTTCCAGCGATGAAGACTGGGCAGCAGCAGAGAATCGAGCCTGGGAAGTCTACGCTCAGGTCACGCCAGAGAACTTTGCTGAACTGGCAGAAACGTATTCCGATGATTCCAGCAGCACCAGCGGGGGAGATCTGGGTTACATCTACCGCGGCAAGACCGTTCCCGAGTTTGAAGAAGCGGCCTTCTCCTTGGCGGTGGGCCAGATCAGCGAGCCGGTGCGCTCCACCTACGGTTACCACATCATTACCGTAACTGACCGCATGGAGCCTGAAGGCGAAGACTTCGAGCAGTCCCGGGCTGAGCTTGAGAAGCAGCTGCGCTGGGAAAAGGGCCAGGAAGAAATCTCTGCCTGGCTGGAGCAGATGCGGGAGTCTGCGGAGATCGTGGTCATGGAACATCGTCTCAACGCCTATAAAGCCATGCAGGCTGGCAATTATGAGGATGCGGTGCATTACTATAAGCTCGCCCTGGAAGAAGAGCCAGGCAACGGCTACATCAACTCCTTCCTGGGAGATGCCTACCATGGGTTGGGCGATCTCGAGGCAGCCATTGAGCAGTACACACTGGCTGCAGAAAAGGAAGCCACCGACTATACTCTGCTGTACAGTCTGGGCAAACTATACGAAGAAGCGGAAGACATTGATCGGGCAGTGGAGCAGTATATTAAGGCAGCAGAACTGGTCCCAGGCGACATCTTTGCCCTGCTCACGCTGTACTACAGTGTGACGGCGCTGGAGCGCTGGGAGGATGCCAAAGCCATCGAGAAGCTCATTGAGGAGTTCCAAGAGCAGCAGCAGGCGCTGCTGCAGGAGCAAGCTGCCGCCGAAGCTGCTGAAGGGGAGGCAGAGGAACTGCCGGAGCTGGTGGAGGAGCTTGAAGAAGCGCCCGCTCCAGTGGAAGAGGAACCAGCGGAAGCAGCTGAATCTGCTCCAGAGAACTAGAACTCAGGCGAGTGGTGGTTACCATCACTCGCTTTTTGCAAATGCCTAGGGGGTGGAGAGATGACACTGACTACCAGGCCCAGGGGCACCAATGACGTTGGTCCGGGCGACATAGAACTCTGGCACAAGCTGGAGGAGAAGATCAGGCAGGTCTGCGCTGCCTATGGGTACAGCGAACTGCGCACACCCATGTTTGAACATACTGAGCTTTTCCAGCGGGGTATCGGTGAGGCCACCGATATTGTGGAGAAAGAAATGTACACCTTCGTGGATCGGGGTGAGCGGAGCCTCACTCTGCGTCCGGAAGGCACGGCGCCTGCCGTGCGTGCGTATCTTGAAAACAACTTGGGCGCCGGGGCCTTGCCCGTCAAGCTCTACTACTACGGACCCATGTTCCGCTATGAGCGTCCGCAGGCCGGGCGCTACCGGCAGTTTACCCAATTTGGCCTGGAGGTCTTGGGTTCCTCTGACCCTCTGCTGGATGTGGAAGCCATCCTGCTGCCCTTAGAACTGTACAAAGCCTGCGGCCTAAGCGGGTTCCAGGTGGAGATCAACAGCATCGGGTGCCCCAAGTGCCGTCCCAGCTATCGGCAGGAACTGGTGGAGTACTTCGAGCCCCATGTGGACAGACTGTGCAGCAGCTGCCGGAGCAGGCTGCACCGAAATCCCCTGCGCCTGCTGGACTGCAAGGTGGAAAGCTGCCAGGAGGTGCTGGCGGGGGCTCCCCAGATCGGCCGGCACCTCTGCCCAGAGTGTTCCGCGCATTTTGCTCAGGTCCTGGCCTACCTCGATGCCCTCGGTGTCGACTACAAGCTCAACCACAGGCTGGTGAGGGGCTTTGACTATTACACCAAGACCGTATTTGAGGTAACCAGTGCAGAGCTGGGCGCCCAAAACGCCATCGGCGCCGGGGGGCGCTATGACGGCCTGGTGGAGGAACTCGGCGGCAAGCCTACTCCTGCCGTTGGGTTTGCAGTGGGTGTGGAAAGGCTGCTCTTGGCTCTCCAGGGGCAGGACAAGTTTCAGGCAGAACCCGCCGCGCCCCACGTCTATTTGGTCCATTTTGGGGGCGAGAGCAAACTGCGCGCGGCACAAGTGGCGTATTTCCTGCGCGGCCAGGGGCTCTGGGCGGAACTGGATTACCTTGAGCGCAGCATCAAGGCCCAGATGAAGGCCGCAAACAGGTTGGGCAGCCGCTATGTGGCCATCTTCGGTGAGGAGGAACTGGGCCGCAACAGTATTGTGCTCCGCAACATGCGGGATGGTCAGGAGCAGGAGATAAACTTGCAGGATCTAGAACAGCTAGCGAAGATCTTAGGAGAGTGTGGGAAATGACGGACTGGAAGAGGACAAAAAACTGCGGTGAGTTGAGGAAGTCCGATGCGGGTACCATCGTTACGCTTAACGGCTGGGTGAACCGCAGGCGCGACCTGGGCCAGTTGATCTTTGTGGACCTGCGGGATCGTTCCGGCCTGGTGCAGGTGGTGTTTGACCCGGAACTGTTGGGTGCTGAGCAGTTTGAGTTGGCCGAGGGCCTGCGCGCCGAGTACGTTATTGCAGTACAAGGGAAAGTGGCGCCCCGCCCGGAAGGGCAGGCCAATCCCAATCTGCCCACTGGGGAAGTGGAGGTGCAGGCTACCCGTTTGGTGATCCTTTCAGAAGCGGAAACGCCGCCGTTCCCTATTGACCGCGCTGAGGAAGTGGACGAAGCCATTCGGCTCAAGTACCGCTATCTGCACCTGCGCAGCCGCGAGCTGCAGGAGACCATTGCCCTGCGGCACCGGATTACCGCTGCTGTGCGTTCGTTTTTGAACAGCCAGGGCTTCTTAGAGATAGAAACGCCCATGCTCATCCGTTCTACTCCCGAAGGGGCCAGAGACTACGTGGTGCCCAGCCGGGTACACCCGGGAAGCTTTTACGCGCTGCCCCAGTCGCCGCAGCTCTTTAAGCAGCTGCTGATGATCGCCGGATTTGAGCGCTACTACCAGATTGCCCGCTGCTTCCGGGACGAGGATCTGCGGGCCGACCGGCAGCCGGAGTTCACCCAGATCGACGTGGAGATGTCCTTTGTGGACAGAGAAGATGTGATGGCCACCATGGAAGCCATGATTCTCCATGTCCTGGAAGAGGTCAAGGGCATAAAGGTACCCTCACCCATTCCGCGCCTGAGCTATCAGGAAGCCATGGACCGTTATGGCTCTGACAAGCCAGATACACGTTTTGGTATGGAGATCTGTGATCTTACTGCTCAATTGAGCACCAGCGAGTTTAGAGTTTTCTCTGAGGCCGCAGCGGCCAAGGGAGTGATAAGGGGCATCAACGTCAAAGGCGGAGCCAGCTTTACCCGCAGGCAGATCGACCAGCTTAGCGAACAGGCCCAGGGCTGGGGAGCCAAGGGCTTGATCTGGCTCGCTGTGGAGGAAAGCCAGGTGCGTTCGCCCATCGCCAAGTTCCTCAAGCCGGAAGAGCTGGATGCCATCTGCCAGGCCATGGCGGCACAGCCCGGCGACCTGATCCTCATGGTAGCCGGGAGCTATGAACTGGTCTGCGACGTCTTAGGCCGGCTGAGATTGGCTCTAGGCAAAGAACTGGGCCTCATGGACGAAGATGCCTTCAACCTGCTGTGGGTTGTGGATTGGCCTCTGCTTGTCTACGATGAAGAAGCGGGGCGCTATGTAGCGGCCCACCATCCCTTTACCGCTCCTCTAGATGAAGATGAGCACCTGCTGGAGACCGCCCCCGGGCAAGTGAGGGCTAAGGCCTACGACATGGTGCTCAACGGGGTGGAGTTGGGCGGAGGAAGCATCCGCATCAG
>JAAYMM010000030.1 GCA_012521335.1 Bacillota bacterium
GGCTGCCGGTGCAATGGACATGGAGAACCAAACTCGCGTGCTCGAGTTGGTTGAAAAGCATGGTAAGGAGAACGTCGTTGTAATCTTGGGAGGCGCCGAGGCAGAAGCTTCTGGCCTGGCCGCCGAGACCGTTACAACAGGCGATCCTACCTTCGCCGGTCCATTGACAGGAGTTCAGTTGGAACTCCCCGTTTACCATATCTTCGAACTCAAGGATATTATCCCGGAAGATGTCTGGGAAGAGCAGATCAGCATGATGGAAATGGTCCTAGATGTGGACGCGATTATCAAGGAGGTTGCCACCTACCGCGAACGGATTGGGGGGTAGAATTTGGAAGCAAAACGCGTAGTCGTTTATCTCAACCAGTTCTTCGGCCAAATTGGCGGCGAAGACAAAGCCGATACTCCACCCCAAAGCGTGGCTAAAGCTGTGGGGCCGGGCGTAGGGCTGCAGGCTAACCTGCCTGAGAACTGCACCATTGTGGGCACCATCATCTGCGGCGACGGCTATTTCAACGAGAACCTGGAAGAAGCCAGCACCGCCGTGCGGCAGATGCTTGAAGAGTTCGCTCCCCATGTGGTGGTAGCCGGTCCGGCGTTCAATGCCGGCCGCTACGGAATGGCCTGCGGTATGGTGGGCAAGATCGCCCATGAGCTGGGCATCCCAGCCGTCTCTGGTATGTATCCGGAAAACCCCGGTGTCGAGGCCTACCGCCAATACCTGTACATCATCGAAACCGGCAACTCGGCAGCTGCCATGCGCAGTGCCCTGCCCGCCATGGGCAAGCTCGCCGGCAAGTTGGCCAATGGTGAGCCCATCGGGCCACCAGCTGAAGAGGGTTACCTCAGCCGCGGCATCCGCAAGAATGTCTTTGCGGACAAGCGCGGCTCGGAGCGGGCCATTGACCTCCTGCTCCAAAAACTCAAGGGTGAACCGTTTACCACGGAATATCCCATTCCCCACTTTGATCGGGTGGAACCCGCGGCCGCGATTTCAGACCTGAGTCAGGTGACGGTTGCCGTGGTCACCAGCGGCGGCATTGTGCCCAAGGGCAATCCCGATCGCATCGAGGCGTCCAGCGCCTCCCGTTATGGCAAGTACAGCATCGCGGGACTAGATACGCTCACGGCAGAGGGTTTTGAAACGGCTCACGGCGGCTACGACCCCGTGTACGCCAACCAGAACCCCAACCGGGTAGTGCCTGTGGACGCCCTGCGGGAACTGGAGAAAGAGGGCAAGATCGGTAGACTCTTCCCCTACTTCTACACCACTGTGGGCAACGGCACTTCCGTGGCCAACGCCCGGAAGTATGCAGCAGAGATTGCCGCGGAGCTGGTTAACGAAGGGGTGCAAGCCGTTATTCTCACCAGCACCTGAGGGACCTGTACTCGTTGCGGCGCAACGATGGTGAAAGAAATTGAGCGAAAAGGTATTGCGGTTGTGCACGTGTGCACAGTAACACCCATTTCCCTGACCGTGGGAGCCAACCGCATAGTTCCTGCGGTGGCTATTCCCCATCCCTTAGGGAACCCGAAACTCAACCCGCAAGAGGAGTTCACCTTGCGGAAGAAGCTGGTGGAAAAGGCGCTGCAGGCCCTGACCACACCCGTTTCTGAACAGCACGTGTTTGAGAGCTAAAACAAGGGGGTCCCGCTTACGGGCCCCCTTTCATCCTGGAGGTGACTTGTTTGACCAATCCGGTTCTGAGAGCTGCCAGCTATTGTCTCTTCCATGCAGCGGATATGGTTTTGACCCACGGCACAACCCTCATGCTTGAACGGGATAAGAACCCCGATTCGCCGCTGTTGACTGCAGCTAAAGAAGCCCTGCGGCCTTTTGAGCAGGTAGTGGCTTATCCCCCCAACCAGGTGTACATCGGCAACCTGACGCCAGAAGAGCTGGCCGAGCTGCCCCAGCCCTGGTATGAAAACCTGGTGGAGGCCAAGCGGGAAGGGCGCTTCGGCGAAATCTTCCCTCTAGACGAACTGATCGCCATGATGAAGATCGCCGACTCTTTCGATCTAGTGGTCTTGGAGGAGAGCTTCGCCCGGCGGCTCGTGGAAAAACTGGCCAGCCATCCCCTGTTTGCCCCCAAAGATCTGGCTGTCCTAGAGAAGGCCCAGCCCCTTGCGCCCATCACTGAGCTTATAGGGAAAAAGACCGCGGTTCCCCTGGAGTTCCAGGGCGCGCTTGTGGGCTGTGTAAAACAGGCCCATGAGTGGGATGTGAACCTCAAAGCTGATGTCATGTTCGAAAACCTGGCCGCCAAAGCCAGTGGCGCTTGGGCGCTGCGGCACCTGTTCTGGAAATATGAGCTTGACCCTGCCACGGTGGATTACATCATCGAGACTTCCGAGGAAGCCTGCGGCGACATGAACCAGCGCGGCGGAGGCAACTTCGCCAAATCCATCGGCGAAGTGTGCGGCTGCATCAACGCCACCGGTTCTGATACCCGCTCCTTCTGCGCAGGCCCCTCCCACGGCATTGTGAATGCCGCCGCTTTGGTCAAGGCAGGAATCTACAAGAACGTTGTTGTCCTGGGCGGCGGAGCCGTTGCCAAGCTGGGCATGAACTGCCGCGACCACATCAAAAAAGGCGTCCCAGTTCTAGAAGACGTGCTTGGTTCCTTCGCCGTGTTGGTGAGTGCCGATGATGGAGTCAGCCCCATTATCCGCACCGACAGCATCGGACGCCACCGCATCGGCACCGGTTCCTCTCCGCAGTCTGTAGTGACCGCTCTGGTGACGGATCCGCTAAATGCTCTGGGCCTGTCCATCACCGATGTGGACAAATACAGTGTGGAGATGCAGAACCCGGAGATCACTACGCCCGCGGGCGCGGGAGACGTGCCCCTGGCCAACTACAAGATGATCGCGGCCTTAGGCGTCAAACAGGGAGCTATTGAGCGCACGGAACTGGACAGTTTCGTGCAGAAGCACGGCCTCAAAGGCTGGGCCCCTACTCAAGGACACATTCCTTCGGGAGTTCCCTACCTGGGCTTTGCCCGGGAAGCAATCCTCAGGGGAGCGATCAAACGGGCCATGATCGTGGGCAAAGGGAGCCTCTTCTTGGGGCGCCTGACCAACTTGTTTGACGGCGTTTCCTTCCTCCTGGAAGCTAATCCAGGCAAGGAAGGGACAACAGAACCTGAGCTGGAAGCAGTAGTCACCGTGGGTGTGACCCTGTTGGGCAGCGAACACGGCGTAGAGGAAGTGCTTAGGGGCGCTGAACTAGCGCAAAAACGCCACCGCAACATCAAGGTCGTAGCCATCGGCCCCAAGTGCACAACCTCCCTCACTGTAGTAGAGGCCAACACGGAAGAAGAGCAGCACAAGATTATGGAAGAATTGCTCCAGTCGGGGAAGATCGATGCCTGTGTAACCATGCACTACAGCTTCCCCCTGGGCGTAACCACCATCGGTCGGGTGATAGCACCGGCCAGCGGCAGAGAAATGCTCATCGCCTCTACCACAGGCATGTCCGCCAGCAACCGCACCAAGGCCATGCACAAAAACGCGGTGTTGGGTGTGGCCGTGGCCAAGGCCCTAGGTATCGAGCAGCCCACAGTGGGCATTCTCAACGTGGATGGAGCCCTGACCACTGAGCGTTCCCTGCGTGAGCTGGAGAAAGAAGGCTACACCCTTAATTGGGCCCAATCGAGCCGGGCCGATGGCCAGGCCATCATGCGCGGTAATGACGTCTTGGCCGGGTCCTGTGATGTTTTGGTCACCGATTCCCTCACCGGGAACATCTTGGTGAAAATGCTCTCGGCGCTCAACACCGGCGGTGGAATTGAGACGGTCGGTTACGGATACGGGCCGGGAGTCGGCGAAGGCTTTACGAGCATCATCAACATTGTCTCCCGGGCTTCGGGTGCACCGGTCATCGCCGGAGCCATTGAATTCGCTGCCGACATGGCCAAAGCCAACCTGCCGCAGGTGGTGGCGGAAGAACTGGCTAAGGCCAAGCTGCTAGAACAAAGGGCGCCTACAGCCGCGCAGAAACCACCGGCCAAGCCGGTGGACCAGGAGATCACCGGCATTGATGTGCTGGAAATCGAAAGCGCGGCCGAAGCCTTGTGGAAAGAGAACATCTACGCCGAAGCAGGCATGGGCTGCACCGGCCCAGTAATCCTGGTAGCTCCCGAAGACCTGGAGGCGACCAAACGGAAACTGGTTGAACTGGGCTTCCTCAGCGAGTAGAGCTTAGGCGAAGGAACGTGCACTGCACGTTCCTTCTTCCTTAAGGTCTAAGATTCAGCGTCACGGTGCCAAAGGAGGAGTTGATCGCCACTGGGTGCACCCCTGCACCATACCTCCCTTGGGCGGTAATGCTGTTCTGCCGCATCTCCCGCTCCAAGGTAACGTTGCCCAGGAGGTTGCCATGGGAAACTTCGACCTGGAAACTGTAGCCGCCATCAACTGGTACCAGATCCACCAGGCTGGTGGCGAAGACATTGTCCAACCTAAGGGGTCCGGCTATGCCTTGGAGCTCAACGCTGCCGTAGGCGTTGTTGACGCTTATTGAACCCTGCAGTCCCCGGACGGTCACCTGGGAAAAACTGGTCAGCAGCTGCAGAAAACCAACGAATTCTTCCACTTCCACCTGGCCGTAACTGTAGACCACGCTCACCTCCATGCCTGCGGGCACTTCCACCTGATAGCTCAAGCCAGCCGCCGGTGCGGGCTGAGGTCCAGTGTAGACTAATTCGTAGCTGAGCTCGGAGTCGGAAACGGTTTCCACAACCTCAAAGCCAGCCAAGTCCGCTTCTTTTTCCGCGGTGATGACCGTCCGTACCACCAGGTCATCGCCTGCACTGGACGCCACTTCCACTGTACCGAAGGAGCCCTGCAGAACCAATGATGCGAGCTGGCCCTGAGGCCGAGTGAACACCCGAGTTTTCTCCGCATTGAAGCCCGGACGGATGAGGGGCCGGACCTGAAGGCGGATCGAGGGCTCACCGGTTCTATCCACAAGCGGCTGGAGATAGCGCACGTCCACCAGGAAAAGAAGTGTGAGCAGAACCAAAGCAACTAGCGTTAGACGGCGAATTCTCACTGCCCGTCCCCCCTATCCATTGATCTCCACGAAGTGTTCAAACAAGAAACCTGTGAGGAGCAGAAGACCTGCGGTAGCAACCACAGCACCGATCTGCCCTGCGGGCTGCCACTCGAAAATGATCCCCGGATTGACCTTGTTGAGCTGCAAGAGCTCGTGCAGGCGAATCGTAGGCAGCCAGCGGAACAAAGGCTCCAAAAGCACGGCCGCTCGGTCAACGAGCCAGGTGGACAAGATGAGAACCCACAGGGCCACCAAACCCTGGAGTCTGCCTACCATCTTGCTGACCACGAAGGCGAGTTGGACATGGACCGCCACGGCGCCCAGGATCAAAGCGCCCGTTACATACACCCACAGCACGTTCCACGCCAGCCACCCCGATCCAGGGATCACTTCCCATAATTCGTCCATAAGGCCGCTCGAGAAAAGGAATGTTCCGCCCACAGCAGCGGTGAAAAGCACACTGTACTCCACCAGCAGGCTGGCCAGCTTAGCGAGCATCACCTGCCAGCCTGGAACGGGCAGCACCAGGAGGGTGTAGACTGTATCTTCCCGCCA
>JAAYMM010000031.1 GCA_012521335.1 Bacillota bacterium
AGCCGGCGTACTACAAAGAGACTGGTGGGTGAAGCCGGTGTTGTTACGAGAGCTGTCATTGTACTTGCCCCCAATGAATTATCGCTTTATAATGAGGTCAGCATAACGAAATTATCTTAACACATTTCCGCCGAGAAAAACAGACCTTTGCGAAAAGCAACAGCAAAACGGGCACCTAAGGAGGTTGACAACTTGCGCGTACGACCAGCCACTGCCGCCGACAACGAGAAGCTCATCGCCATTGAGCAGCTGACACCGCAAGGTGGACAGATTCAGTTAGTCAGCGAGCGGAAGGACTACTTCTTCCGGGCCAAGAAATTCGCTGACCCCATATTTCTGATCGTGGAAGATGAAGAGGAAGACATGATTCTCGGCATCATGGGCGTGGGGCCTGTGCTAGTCAGGCTGAACGGGGAAACGCGGCGGGGCGGTCTAGTTTTCGACTGGCGCTCCAACCCCCAAGCTCAAAAAGGACTGCCCAGGCACATGTTCCGGCTTTGGCAGGCAGCCCACAAGGAAATACTGAGCAGAGATCTGGATTTCGTGTTCGGCTATGTGAAGGAAGATAATGAGCGCTCCATGGGCATCATCACCAGATTTGGCGCCAAGATAGTGGAGAGCAAGGATTTCTTAACTATGCCCGTACACGCACCCTTCTGCCTCCGGCGGAAAGAGGTAGCGAAGGTCACGTTTACTGCCGCCCCTAACGAGGAACAGGATTGGCAGGCTACAGCAGCCAGTTTCGGAAGCCAAGACCTCTTTCCCGACAGGAGTCAAAGGGAGGCAACCAGGGAGCAGCGGGAGCGCTATTTACTCGGCAGATTTAGCTATCAGGGATCAACCGTAAAGGTTTGGGACACCAGCGAAGAGTATACCAACCGCGTCCTGAATATTCCCCGCCTCTTCAAAGCGATACGTCCCATCTTCCGGATCGGGTCCAAAGTGCTTCCCCTCCCCCACATTCCCAATTTGGGTGAGGAAATCAAGGTGTGGCAGCTCTTTGATCTGATCTTGGACAAGCCTGAGGATCTCAATCCTCTCCTGGAAAAGGTTCGGCAGGCTGCTGTGACAAGGGGCATCCACTATCTCGTAATTGCCTTGAGCCCAGAAGATAAAGACTACCAACAGATAGCCAAGAAAGCCTGGGTGCGGCCGCGGTACAACCTCTTTGCCATGCCCTTGAAAGAGCACATTCCCCTGCCTCATCCCCCCACCTATCTAGATGTGAGTTATCTCTAGGTAGGGGTAAGAACAGTGTCCATAAATCTAGCTGTGCAGCAAGCACACGGGAGATTGAGAGTATGAATCACCAATCTGTTTTGGAAAACCACAAAACCCAAATGGATAAGCTGGTCCGCCGAGTGATGATCACCGCGTTCGGGTTCTTTTTGGGCCTGAGCATCTTCAGGGGTGACCCTTTGGAGGCCCGCATCGTCTTCATCACGGCCATTGCCATCGCCGCAGCCCTGAGCCTTTTGAAGGGCGTCCTGGGTGGAACACTCATGCGCTGGGGTTATGTCGTCCTCACTGCCGGAGTGTTAACCGCCAGATTTGTGATGGGCGGTAACTTTGATATCCTCACTGTGGCCGCGGTGTCGTTCCTCTTGGTGGTGGCCACCTACTTCGAGTTCAGTTATGTGACGCTCTACGGAGTCTTGATCCTGATAGGCAACACCGCCATCTATCCCTGGTTCCGCCAGGCCTATGCCGTGCGCAGCCTGGAGGAATGGGTGCCCATCGCGGTGGTGTTCGGTTTGACGACGCTGGTGACCGCGTTCATGTGCCGCCGGGCGAAAGAACTGGTTACATATGCGGAAAACCATGCGGAAAGAGCAGAGCAGACTTCGCAGAAACTAGAAGAGGTGAACGCCCAGCTCCGCCTCGTTGCCGGCGAGCTCACTAAGGAAAGCCAGCGGCTTTCCGATCTGATGGCGGAGAGCAGTGCCGTTATCGAACACGCTGCAGGTACCGCCCACCAGTATGCCGCCCTCATGGATACCTTGAAGGAAAGCGCTGGGGCCATGGACAAGACCGCTTCCGGTGTGGCTCAGCGAGCCGGATCGGGCAGCGCAGCGGTGGAGGAAATCGTGAACCAGGCGGAGAGACTGCACGGGCAGATTGCCGCCACCGCCGAAGTGGTTTCTGCGCTGGGACAGCGCTCCCGGGAAATCGGTAAGATCCTCACCACTATCAATGAAGTTGCCGAGCAGACCAACCTGTTGGCCCTGAATGCAGCCATCGAGGCAGCCAGGCCGGCGAAGAGGGACGCGGCTTTGCCGTGGTGGCCGAAGAGGTACGTAAGCTCGCCGAGCAAGCCGCTCAGGCCGCGAAGAATATCAGGGAGATGATCGTCCAGGTCCAAAGGGATACGCAGTTGACTGCCGCGGAGTCTGCCAACAGTGCGAGTCAAGCCGCCGAAACGGCAGAAGCAGCCCGTCTCGCAGGCAATGATCTGCGAGCCATCCTAAGTGAGATGAACAGCATTGTGCAGCAGATCGGAGAAGTCGCGGCCAGGCTGAAGCAGTCGGCGGACGGAAGCCGAGAGATTGCGGCAGCGGTGGGAGAGCAGTCTGCTGCCATCGCCCAAATCGCCCACACTGCGGCCAACCTCGACCGTCTGGCCCATCAGCTGGCGGGCCTGTTGGAGGATGGGAGTAACTAGGAAAAGATCCCTCTCTGCCTAGCAATTGTGCCGAGATGTCGCGCTGATAGATGTATGATACGGAAAAGGCAAGATTGGTCTACGTCCAATCTTGCCTTTTGATGATCATAACCAGCCCTCTACCTCTAAACGATCGAGTTGCTCACCGAATGTTGTGGCAGGTTTGAGTGGTCTTGTCATAGCCTTCTCCCAACCGAAGAGATCAACCTCGCCATGGTACGCCTTAATCAGAGGACTAAAATACACCTCATAGGCGGGACATATCAAACCATTACTTCTTCTTGCGTGCAACGTATGTGCGGCGGCATTTCAGACAGAAGAAGTCCTGGGATCCAATCATGACCGCCCATTTGTCACTGCCGCAGCTTGGGCATCTCGTATCCAAGCCCACTATTTCTTCAGTCTTGGAGAAGCCCCCGGTAACCCCATCAAGCTCACTGCCGGACAGCTCTCCAAATTCGGTCTGCATCAGCTGGAACAGCTGGCCAGCTTCCTCATCCGTTAGCTGAATGTTGTTGGCCTCTGCCAAATTGACGAGGTCTTCTTCCGTTGTGCATTCCAGTGCTTGCCTGACCAATTCTTCCTTCTGTTCTCCGAGACTTGCCAACATCTCTCACGTTCATTCTCCGTCCTCCTTGATTGCTGTGCCTATTCGTTCGAACGTCCGATCTCAACTATCTAACTATTTATATGATAAGTCAGAGAACAAGGCTAGAAAAGAGTGGGGACTGGTAAAATTTTTCAGTAGACGCAGCGTGCACTGTCTCTTGCCGCCTCAGCCCTTTATTTGCACATAAAAAAAGAGCCTCCCTGTGGTGCCTCGGACAGTAGGCGTACAACCCCTAATCGTCTCCTGGCTACCTTAAGATGGCTCTGAATTACTCTTCCAGTATGGCGGCCCCGGCAGGAATCGAACCTGCGACACACGGTTTAGGAAACCGCTGCTCTATCCCCTGAGCTACGGGGCCACTCAGTTCTTTTGTATTATACCACACCTCAGCGGGTTAGACAATCACCTTGAGACTCCACC
>JAAYMM010000032.1 GCA_012521335.1 Bacillota bacterium
AGGCGGCTTCTCTGTCCTGCGCTTGGCTGAGAATCACCGTGGCAGTGCCGCTGGCCGGAACGGTGCGGTCAATGGTGCCGTCCTCCCGGGGTGTGCCCGGAACTGGGGCAAAGCTCCACTCACCCCTCAGCTCCGGTGCAAACACGGTGAGGGTGTTGTACAAGGTGTAAGGCGCAATCAAGAGCGGCATCTCGCCTAGGCGAAAGCGGTTTTCCGCGTTGTATTCCACGGGCAGATCGTAAAGCTCGTACAGGTCAGTCCAGAACTGAAAGGCTTCGTAGGCCTCTTGGGTGTGCAGGTTGGTCTGGGCCGCATCTTCCCCGAATAGCTCCACACCCCTTTGGTTGAGGAACATGAGGAAGGTCAGCACACCTTGGCTCGCGGACAGGCTCCCCACCCCTGCAGGAGTCTCTCCCACCCTGCCCCCCACATTGCGCTTGATCTCCGTCCAAGGCAGGCCAAAGTTCATGTTCAGCTTCTGCAGCTCGGGAATGATTCTCAGAACCTCAGCCCAAGTCTGGGGCACTTCCAGCCCCAGCTCAGCCAGAATGTCCTGGCGGTAAAAGAGCATGAAGAAGGGGAGCTGTTCGGGCAGGGCAAAGACCCACTCCCGGAAAGTAAAGGGCTCCAGGGCTGCGGGGTAGAAGCGCTGGGCAATCTCGGGAAAATCTGGGAATTGGGCTAGATCCAAGACTGCGCCGCGCAGCCCGAAGTTCATGGGCTGCGATGGATCCACTCCCAAGGCCACATCGGGCCCGTGGCCGGCGAGGGTTGCTTGGAGCAGAATGTTCATGTCCACCAGTTCTAGGTCGACGCGAATCCCCGTTTGAGGGGTGAAACTGTCTTCGATCATGGTTTTCAGGGCCTGGGCCTGATCCCGGCCGGTGCCGATCCACACCCGAATGCTGCGGTCGCCCGCCTGGGACGAGCCCAGATCACCTAGGGCACTGTAGTTGTGTGTGAAAGATGCCACAAGTTTTGCCAGTTCATGGCGGGCTGCTTCCCAGAAGGTGGGCTGCGCCCGGGGCAGCTCCTGTTCGGGGCTGGCCACCAGGATATAATCAATCTGCAGGGGCTGCTCCACCGTCTGCAAAAGCCACGTACCCAGGGCACTCAAGTTATCCCTGTACTCATCCAGGCGCAGCTGGATGGATTCAGGTTTTTGGGCCATGCTCTCCAGCTGCAGCGCGAGGTTGCGCACGGTGAGCATGTGCCCTCCCCGCTGGCCTGCAGTCTCTTCCAGCTCATCGGCTAGGCCATGGAGCATCTGGGCCTGCGCGCGCATCTGCACCAACACCTGGGGGATGCGTTCTTCCAGCTGGTAGTCCCTCAGGGGATCAGGATCCGGCGAGAGCACCATAATCAACTGGCGGTAGATGCGGTTTAGCTCGTACAGACTGTCTTCCACAGCCTGGATCAGGGCCGCCTGATTACCCAGTACCACTTCTAAGGTGAGTTCATGGCGGCCCTTTTCCAGATAGATCAGGTAGGGCTGCTCACCCCCCAGCCGATGCATCTGGTAGCGGGTGGAGTAGGGGAACTCCACCGTCTCCAGTTCGGCAAAGGGAACCTTGCCATCGATCAGTACCCGCCGATTGCTGGCCATGCCCCGGCGCAGATTCTGCTTGGCCTTGAAGGCGATGGTGTAGAGCCCGGACTCGGGCACTTCAAACTCCCAGGTGATCCACTGTCCCGGTTGGTTGAAGCGCCAGCCGCCGATGGAGTTGAGGCGAATCTGGGCTGGGTGATGCGGCTCCACAGTGGGATCGCCCATATCGGCAATGGGAAAAAGGGTGGCATGGGAGCGCTGCTTGGCTGCTTCCCCCTGGATCTTAATCAGCACATCTCTGGGATAGACCTGGGGCCATGCGGCCGCCACTTCTGCATAGGCCGGGGGCTGCTTGATCTGTCCGATCACCATCTTTTCGATGAAGATAGATTCCTGGCGGGCCTCCAGGCGGATGGTATTGGGGCCTTGGGCCAAATAGAACAGGAAAGGTTCTTGGGTGTAGCCGCGGGAATCGCTCAGGGGCTGCACCCTAGAGTCAGGGTATTCCACCTGCGCCGAGCGGATCTCGTTGCCGAGGCTGTCCCGGACAATGGGCCCGGAATCGCCGAAGATGCGGTGGAAAAGCAGGTAGCCAGCTTCGGCAAAGGGCCGCTCACCGTTCAAATGGAGCTCCAGCTCCATACTGGCGCCCCGGCCCGGCACGGGAGAATACACCAGGGTCAAGTTGTAGAGGCCTTCCCGGGGGAGATCCACTGTCCACTCCCGAGCTTCCCCTTCCCGCAGCAGCGCCTGGAGGGGCACCACCACCTCCAGATCGGGCCGCTCCTTCCCCGCCCAGTTCTGGAGGTACTCATGGTAACGCAGCTCCCGGCCGAGGGCACCCTGAGGACACACTGCTCCCGCGATGAGCACAGCAAGCAGGACTAATATGCTGATACTGCTGAGCCTGTGTCCCCAGCTCACGTTCTACCTTCCTTTCCTCAAGTTTTCAGCCCGTCACACGGACTGCATCCTAAAACACAATTTTACTCAGCTCTATGCCGGCCACGCCGATCACCCGGTCCGCGGCTCCGTAGTACACATAAAGAAAGTCGTCTTTAACCACCTGCCCGCAGCTGAACACCACATTGGGCACGTGGCCCGCTTTTTCCCATTCCAGCTCCGGCTCGAGGATGGGTTCGGGCAGGCGCCGCACCACCTTCCTGGGGTTTTCCCCATCCAACAGGGCGGCACCTAAGCGGTAAGTGTGGTTTTTGTCCACCGCATGGTAGATCATGAGGTAGCCCTGGCGGATGCGTAGGGGTGGACCCGCGATCCCGATTTTGAACTCCTCCCAGCCTCCGGGAATGGTTTCCATCAGGATTTGATGATCCTGCCACTCCTGCAAATCGGACGATACGGCCGTCCAGATGTGGGGCAGGCGGCGGTGAAAGAGCAGGTAGCCGCCGGCCAC
>JAAYMM010000033.1 GCA_012521335.1 Bacillota bacterium
GCCCAAAAACACTCGTATGTGTCTGCCATCTCAAGATCTGTCCAACTCCGGGCGCATTTTCAGGCCAAGAGACACAAAAAGGAGCGTTGCTCCTACTCAATCGAGTAGTTCTGCAACGCCCCCCTTAACTGTGAACTTGGCGTGGGCTTTACCTGTCAACCCAGATGTAGTTCCAAGCGCTGCCCACAGAACCACCGATGCCATCGGGGATAGCATTGCGCAGATGGTCACGGACGGCTACCATGTTCTCCGAGGTTACGGTGTACAGGAGCGGTACATACTCGGCTACGATATCCTGGAACTCGTAGTACCACTGCCGGCGAACCTCGGGATCCATGGCTCTCTGAGCCTCAAGCCAGATTTCATCGATGCGGGCTTCCCATTCGGTGGCCGGCGTCTCCTGGTAAGGATACCACATATGCAGGTTACCGCTGGAGAGCCAGACGTTTGAACCACCGTTAGGATCAAACGTGCCAGTGAGACCGATGATGATAGCATCCCAATCAAAGGTATCGGTCAGTTTTTCCACGACCACGTTAAAGTCGATTTGCTGGAAGTTGACCTTGATACCCAGGGCTGCCAGGTCTTCCTGGAAGAGCTCGCCCACGATCTGGCGGATGGGTACACCGGGGTTGGTAATCAGGTCAAACTCGATGGGGTTGCCATTCGGGTCGCGGCGTACGCCGTCAGCACCGAGCTTGTACCCTGCAGCTTCCAGTTTCTCATGAGCTGCATCCAGGTCGTAGGGGTAAATCTTGATATCCTTCTTCAGGAAGAAATCGTTCCTCATGTTGATGGGGCTCCACTGGATGTAGCCCATACCGTTCATCGCCATATCCAGGATGGTCTCTTTGTCCACCGCATGGTAGAGGGCCTGACGGAAGTTCACATCGCTAAACCAGGACAATTTGGGCTCAGGCACAGCGTTCGGATTCTGGTTGAACACGATGAAGCTCGTGCCTGGGTTGGGACCAGCGGTGATAATGCTCCACCGGCTGAAGGGCTCCCGATCTACATACTCAGGATACTGGTTGGCCGGAATGCCGATGTAGTCAAACTCACCGTTGAAGAAGGCCAGTGTTGCCGTATCAGAGCTGGGATAGTACCGGAAGATGACCCTGTTCAGATAAGGCAAGCGGTTGCCGGCCTCGTCAAACTCATAGTAGTTGTCGTTGCGCACCAGAATGAGTTCCTGGTCGATGCGGTAGGAGGCCACCCTCCAAGCACCGGTACCTACGATTTCTTCTAGAGGAGTCTCCAGGCCCCACATCTCGTGATAGCGGCCTTGCTTGTGAGCTTCGCCCAGGAGGTGCACAGGAACGATAGGTGTCCCGATGCTGAACATAATTGGAGCATGCGGACGAGGCAGAGTGAACTTCACTGTGTACTTGTCGATCTTCTCATATTTCATGGGCTGCCCGTCGATCAACAGACCGGTCCGGGAGTTGGAGCCCACGGCCGGATCGTACACGACATCGAAGGTGAAGATCACGTCGTCAGCCGTGAACTCAGTGCCATCGTGCCACTGCACGCCGCGGCGCAGATAGAAGGTTACCTCGGTACCATCTTCGCTGATCACGTACTCCCGTGCCAGCTTAGGCATTACCAGACCCGTGTCGCGATGCAGGGTAACGAGACCTTCGAAAATGCGGTCAGTTACATCAGTACTAGAAGTCTCAGCGGCCCGGTGCGGGTTAAAGGTCTTAGGACCGGAGGCCCCGCCATGCACAGTCATCGTACCGCCGTAACGGCCTACTTCCATACCGAACTCTTCTGCTAAGTTGATGATCCTCGGATCCAACAGTTCTACAGCACTTGCCACTCCTGCGCCAATGATCAGTACAGCTAGGAGCGTCCAGATGAAAATGTGTCTCTTCATGGTCTTCTCAGATTCCCCCTTTAAAGAATTTCTTAAAAGAGTTTCTGTGCTGTCCTCCCTTCTTTTTGTCGCTATCACTACTCCTTCCCTACGAAATTCATGGGCTGTACGCAATCCCGTAGCCAAAATCGTCGTGCGGGAATATGTATGTATAATACGACCGAGAACGCGTTTGTCCTGCTAAATAAAGGAGACTTAACAGTTTTACCCCGGGAAGGCAACGATCTCCTGGGCAAAAAGGGTGGAACTGGATTCCACCCTTGCCTGCGTTGCCTTTCGTTTAGACGGTCCGGCTTCTGGGGTCCAACGCATCCCGCAGCCCATCACCGAAGAAGCTGTACGACAGCACGGTGACAAAAATGAAGAATCCTGGTACCAGCAGCCACGGATAGCGGGTCAGCGATGAAAGATTCAGGGCTTCAGAAAGCATGTTCCCCCAGCTCGCCAAAGGATGCTGAATACCCACCCCGATAAAGCTGAGCCCCGATTCAGACAAGATAAAACTGGGAATAGACAACGTCGCGTTGACAATCACATAGCTCATGGTATTAGGCAGGATATGCCGGATGATGATCCGGGGCTGGGAGGCGCCGATGGCCTCTGCCCCCGCCACAAACTCCGTCTGGCGGATGGACAAGACCATCCCCCTGATCACTCTAGCCAGGCCAGCCCAGCCAATGAACGCCAGGATGAACACAATGAGCATAAACCTCTTGTCTGATGGTATGTTAGGCGGCAGCACCGCACTGAGCGCCAAGAGCAGGTAGAAGCTGGGCACCGAAATAATGATCTCGGCGATTCTCATCATAATATTGTCCACCCAGCCTCCGAAATAGCCAGACACTCCACCGTAGATCAGACCGATGGACATACTGACCACCAAGCCGATAACTCCGATAAAGAGCGAACGGCGCCCGCCGTAAGCCAGGCGGGAAAAGATGTCGCGGCCGTACCGGTCTGCCCCAAACAAGTAGATTCTGCCAGGGGCTTCCACCCCAAACAGGCGGAGATCCGATTCAAAGCCTAAGATGTTGTACTTGTCGCCGCGGACGAAGAAATAAATCGGGTACATCTGTGAGGTGTCTTCCTCATAGATATTCCGCAGAGTGTCCACCCTCTGGTATCCGTACACGAAAGGACGGACCAGTTTGCCTTCGTGGAAGATATGAATCTTTGTGGGCGGGTGATACGTACGCCGGCGATCGGTGTTCACTTCGCTGTAGGGAGCGAAGAAATCGGCAAAGATGGCAAAAATATGAAGGAGAATGAGTACCCACATGCCCATAACCGCAAGTTTATGCCTTCTCAGTTTGCGCCAGGCCATCTTCCAGGGTGAGCGCAGCGCACCGCCGTTGTCTGTGAACTCAGCCTGGCCGTTGTCCAGTTGTGTCTTAGCCATTGCCATGGTGCTATCCCCCTTACTCATACCGAATCCGCGGATCGCTTGCAGCTAATAGGACATCCGCCGTAAGATTGCCTATAATCAGCATGACTGCGCCAATAACCAGGTTGCCCATGACCAGGTAGTAATCCTGGCCCTGCACAGCGTTGAGCATCAAACTGCCAATTCCCGGCCAGTTCATCACGATCTCTGTCAGTGATGCTCCACCCAAGATACCGCCCAGCTGAAATCCGAAGATGGTGATCAAAGGATTAATGGCGTTGCGCACCGCGTGTTTGTAGATAACCACCCGCTCGGCAAGCCCCTTGGCGCGGGCCGTGGTCACAAAGTCTTGCCGCAGAACATCCAGCAGATTCGAGCGCATATAGCGCATGAGGCTAGCCAGAGTGCCTGTACTGAGCACAATGACGGGCAGGACCATGTGCCTGGCCAAGTCCACCACCTTTTCCCAGAAAGTGAACTCGGCAAAATCGATGCTGGTCATGCCTCCGATGGGCAGCCCCCACCCCCTCGTGAGGTTTAGATACAGGAGCAGCAGCCCCAAGAACCAGTTGGGGATGGATACGCCGATAAAGGCAAAAAAAGTAAGCAGTTTGTCACTCCACGAATACTGATGAACGGCTGAATGAATGCCAATTGGTATGGCCAGTGACCACGCCACAATCAACGAAGCGACTGTGAGCAGCAGGCTGTTGAACACCCGCTGCCTGATCACCCAGGCCACTGGTGCATGCCAGAGGAAAGAGTGCCCCATATCACCCTTTAGCAGCTGCACAATCCAGCGGAAATACTGCATATAGGGAGGTTGATCCAGCCAAAAGCGCGCCCGCATGGCTTCCATGATCTCCTCGGTAACATCTGGGCTGAGAGCCATCTGGGTCAGGGCATCTCCCGGAGCCAACTGCATAATGAAAAAGCTGAGGGACGAAATCCCTAAAAGCATGGGAATGACATAGATAAGCCTACGTACTATATACCTATACATTGCAACATCTACCTCCTCACTGCGCCAGGGCTTGCGCCCCATCCAGCATTATCCGGGGGTGCGCTGCCGGACTCTGCCAGATATGCCACTAATATTCTCGCTTAAAGCCAAAAATCCTTCTCTAGGCTGAGTTTTCCTCATAGGAACGGCCCCCACAGGGAAGGATCGTCTAGAGAGGAGGGGGAAGCGTGCTCCCGTTTTTCTTCCCTAGCGCAGGTTCCCGGTCCAAGAAGGATGCTCCAACCGTTCTCGAGAACTATCCCTGCCAGCACTTCCAGGTTCAGGTGCTAGCCGATGGCTTCCGCCGCATTGTCGGCGAGCTTCGTTCCCGCAGGTTTGACACGTGGGACTGGTACCAACTGGCCCGGCGCGCCGATGAACTGGCGGCCCAGCAGAACCGAGCTCCCGGCCTTTTGGCTCTGGATCACCTCAAAGAACGTTGGGAACGAACCGGAGTCGTACCCTACGAGCATCAGATCCGCACCGCAGAAAAGGTTGTCCACCAGCTGCACGGGCAAGCGATCCTGGCCGACGAGGTCGGTTTGGGCAAAACCATCGAAGCAGGGTTGATCTTGAAGGAGTACATGCTGCGCGGCTGGGCAAAAAAGGTTCTGATTCTCACTCCCGCCAATCTGGTTTGGCAGTGGTACCAGGAACTCTACGAGAAATTCGGTATCGCCGCGGGCATCCAGCGCACCCAGTGGGATTGGGAGTTCGCCGATGTGCTGATTGCCTCCGTCGACACAGCCAAACGGGAGCCCCACTGTTCCATCATCAGCAGCATCGTCTATGATCTACTCATCGTCGATGAGGCCCACAAGCTGAAGAACAGTGCCACCGCCAGCTACCGCCTGGTGAACTCCATCCAAAAGAAGTACTGCCTGATGCTCACAGCAACACCGGTTCAGAACGACTTGAGAGAACTCTACAACCTCATCGGTCTGCTCAAACCGGGACAGCTCGGTAGTTTTCATTCGTTCAAGAAGCGGTTCATGGCTGACAAGCGCACACCCAAAAACCCAACAGAGCTGCGCCAGCTTTTGGATGAAGTGATGATCCGCAACCGGAGGCAGGACGGCCAGATCTCTCTGCCTGAGCGCGTCGTTCACCCCCTCATTGTCGCTCTGCAGCCGCAAGAGCAGGCGATTTACGAGCGGGTGACTGAGTTTGTAAAGGCCCGTGGGCGGCGTCTTGGCGGCAGCAATATGCTTCCCCTGATCACCCTGCAGCGCGAGGTCTGTTCGTCTTTCCTGGCCACAGCACTCACCCTGGAGAAAATGATGGCCGGCCTCCCCCAACCGGAGCTGGAAGAAGCCGCGGCCCTCCTTAAGGATCTCGCTGAAGTGAAGCAGAACAGCAAATGCGACGCCTTAGAGCGCCTTGTTTCCCAGTTTCAGGACAAGGCCATCATTTTCACGGAGTACAAAGCGTCCCAGGAGTACATCCGCTACAGGTTGGAAAGGGCGGGCTACAAGACCTTGGCTTTCGACGGGAGCTTGTCCCGGGGGAAAAAGCAGTGGGTTCGCCACCTTTTTCAAAAGGAAGCCCAGTTCTTGGTGAGCACCGAATCGGGCGGCGAAGGGCTCAACTTCCAGTTCTGCAACTTGGTGGTGAACTTCGATCTGCCCTGGAATCCCATGCGTTTAGAGCAGCGCATCGGCCGGGTTCACCGCCTGGGCCAAACCAGGGATGTGCACATCTACAATCTGATCACCAAGGGCACCGTGGAAGAGCACATCATGTACCTGCTCCATCAGAAGATCAACATGTTCGAATCCATCATTGGCGAACTGGACGCCATCCTCCTCCACCTCAATCTGGCCACATCTTTCGAGAGTGAGATCATGAAAATCTTCCTAGAAAACGACGAGGCGGCCAAGATCCAGGAGCAACTCGATCACCTAGCCCAGCGCATCCTTCAGAGCCGCGCGGCCATCAGAGCGTCCTCCTGGGAGGGATTGCTATAGAACGCTTGGTCTTAGAATTCTTCGAGCTCTGCGGTCTGCGGCCGGTGGAAATCCGCCGGGGGGTGTGGCAGGTGCAGGCGGACGATGTTCTCATGAAAGAACTGGACGGGTGGCGCGCCGGAGCGCGCCTTTTGCAGTTTACCTTTGACAGCCGCTTAGCCGCGGCCTATGGCGCCGATCTGATCAGCCAGGGCAGTTACCGCCTGAACACCATTCTCAACCTCATCCGCCGTCAGGGCATTCTCAGCCGGGCTCACATACCCCACCACTTGTTCCACGAGCCGAGCATCCGCAGGCGGATTCTGTCCAGCGTGCAAGCGGGTGAACGGGCATACGTACTCACCAGCTCTACCCTGTACGGACAGTACTTCCAGCTGGAACTTCTAGCTGAAGCCAAGGGGCTGCAAAAAAAAGAGAGCCTTCACACCCTGGTTGTGAACCTCTCTTCTGGTGATATTTTGAAATTCCCTTTCCCGAGCCACCTCTTGCAGGCCGGTGGTGTGCCAGCGGAGCTCGTGAGCAGGCGCAGATGCAGCTTGAAGGAGGCTTACCTCCAGGCCGCCGCCCACATTGCGCAGCTGTTCGCCGAGCAGGACCAGTCCTGGGCAGAAGAAGCGCTGGCCAAGATCGCCCAGGAAGAAGCAAAGCTCAAGGCCTTTTTCCAGGGGAAGACAAATTCCTCCGACTATGCCGCCAAGCGTCAGGAGCTAGAGCACAGGCTGCAGCCCGTCCTTACCATCCAGGCCGTACGCGGAGCACTGCTTTTTACTCCCTTGTTCCGCTATCGCTTAGTAGTGGTGGGTACAGACGGACGTGAGCGGACCAAAGCGGTGAGTTACGACCCCATCGCCAATCTGTGCCTGCTAGACTAAGTCATGGGCGACGCGGGAAATGGGCCCCGCGCCCATGACCAAAACCAGATCCCCCTGTGAGACCCAATCCCGCAGGAAGGGCACTACATCCTCTTGCTTCGGAATATGGTACACATTCTTGGGGGCGTTCTGCTCGCGGACGCGTTCCGCGAGAGCCGCCGCACTCACATTGGGTATAGGTTTTTCCGGCGGCGGCGCGTAGATGTCCGTGATGATGGTCACATCGGCATCACGAAAAGCCTGCGTGAATTCATCAAAGAGCAGCTTTGTCCTGGAGTAACGGTGAGGTTGGAAAACCGCCACGATGCGCCGGTTGGGCCAGCCCTCTCTGGCCGCCTTGATCACGGCGGCCACTTCCGTGGGGTGATGGGCATAGTCATCGACAACCAAGGCCCCATTGCAGGTGCCGAGAATCTCAAAACGCCGCTTGGCGCCTGTGAAATGGCGCAGACCCATCTGCATCTGCTGCACTGTCAGACCTAGGTGATGGCATACCGCGATGCAGGCCAGGGCATTGGATACGTTGTGCCGCCCTGGTACGTTCAGCACGAAATCGGCGAAGAACTCTCCCTGGCGAAATACTCTAAACGCTGATCTTTCCTCCTCCAAGAGCAGCACCTCCGCACGCCACTGGGCATTAGAGGAAAAACCGTAAGTAACGCATTCATACTCCCTGCTGATCGAAGCAGCCACGGGATGATCAACACCGATCAACCGCAGGCCGCCCGGCTTGCAGTTGTTCAAAAAGCGCCGGTATCCAGTGATCAAAGACTCAAAGGTCCCGTTATAGTTTTCCAGATGATCCGCCTCAATGCTGGTGACTACAGCCACTTCTGGGCTGTAGCGGAGAAATGAGCCATCGCTCTCATCTGCTTCTGCCACAACGTACTCGCCTCGTCCGTATTTGGCCCCCGGGCCGAAGGGCGTGAAATGCGCGCCGATAAGCACAGTGGGATCTGTGCCTGCCATTTCCAAGCAAAGGGCAATCATAGAGGTCACGGTGGTCTTGCCGTGGGCACCGCTCACGGCAATTCCCCTACGGTTGTTGAGCAGCTGAGCCAGAACCTCCGAACGGTGCAGAACAGCGATGCCTTTCTGGCGGGCTGCCACTATCTCAGGATTCTGCACGGGAATGGCACTGGAGTAGATGACGCGGGTAGCTCCATTGACGTTCGCGGCAGAGTGATTGAAGTAGACTGTCGCCCCTAGTTTGATCAAATAATCGGTGGTCTCTGAAGGCTGCAGATCAGAACCACTAACCTTGTGCCCCATCTCCAAAAAGACTTTGGCCAACGGGCCCATGCCCGTCCCACCGATACCAATCAGGTGTATATGCTGGTTCATTTATGTCACTCCCAATGACTACTTGCCAGATCACTCCACAAACGGCGCTAATACCCTGGCCAGAAGACGGGCAGAAGCGATAGCCTCCTCCACAGTATTCCCCCGCCAGTCTCCGATCAAGACCATAATGCTGTTGGGATGCAGCTCGCCGCTGTAATCTGACTTAAACACCCGCACCCCTCTGGTCACTCCCGGGTACTGCTGTTCGAGAGCATCACTGAGTTTCTGGGCGAAGCGGAGGTTTTCCTCCAGTAAATCATTGTCTTTGTCGCCCACCACAAACAGGATCTTGGCCACATCCATACCATTCGCACGAGCTTTGGTATAGTCGTCCGGTTTATCCTGCAGACCGTCGCGATGCAGATCCAAAACCACCTGAACCGTTGGATTCGCCGCCAGCAGTTCGCTTACCTTTTTTTCTGAATTGATAAAGGCTTCGCTGTAGCGCGGCTGATCGTGAATGGTCTGGTCATGAATGGCCTTGATGCCCAAGCCGGCTAGCTCTTCCACAAAAGCTTCACCAACGGCCACCACATCTCCTTTACCACCGCGCTCGTGGCTGTCCTTGGGCTTGTAGTTCTCGGAGGCATGGCTGTGGAAGACCAACACCTTAGGCGTTTCTTCTACCGGTTCACCCTGCGGTGGCGGGGGATCTTCCACCTTGACCACTGGGGGACGCGGCGCCTCTTCTTCCTGTTCCCCGGGCATAAAGCCGAAAAAGCGCGCTCCCACCACAGCCACCACGATCAGAGTTACAACGATAAATAAGAGGCCGGGACCATTCTTCTCAGTTTTCCCCATTCTGGGCATGGCAATTCCCCCTTCCACAACACTATATGCGGAAGGGAATCTCATTTATGCTCTAGTATTTCCAAGCTCCTGCAAAAGCTTGTCTAGATCGTCCACACTGAACGCGTATTGCCTGTTGCAGAAATGGCAGATTACCTCCACCGGCTCTCCCTTGGCCGCCATCTCCTGCAGCTCTTCGCGGCCTAAGGCCACCAGACCTCTCTCGAAACGCTCCCGCGAGCAATCACAGTGGAACTGCACCTCTTGGCGGTCAAGATAGCGGAGCTCCAGCCCGGAAAATACATCGCTGACGATCTCTTCCGGGCTGCGGTCACCCGCGAACAAGGAGCTCACTTGGGTCATACCCTGGAGGCGCTCTTCCAGGCTGCTGATGAAAAGATCATCATCCATGGCATCGGGCATGAGCTGCACCACAATCCCGCCGCTGCCCAAAGGGACCCCGTCGACCCCCACCAATACGCCCACCATCACCGCTGAGGGGGTCTGTTCTGAAACGGCAAAGTAGTAGGCGAAATCCTCCCCGATTTCGCCGTTCTGCAGGGGTACCGTCCCGTGATAGGGCTCTTTCAGCCCCATATCCCTGATCACATGCAGATATCCCGGCCCCACAGCTTCGCCCACCGCCAGCTTGCCGGCGGCATTCAAAGGTAGGTCTACCTCAGGATTGCCCACATAACCCTTCACCTGTCCCCGGGAATTGGCCACCACCACAATCCCCCCAAGGGGGCCTTCCCCTTTGATCTGGATCGTGAGGGTCTCCTCAGCTTTGAGCATGGCACCCAGAACGAGGCCCATGGTCAAGGTTCGACCCAGGGCCGCGGTGGCTACTGGAGTAGTGCCGTGTACCTTTTGGGCTTCCTGGACCACACCTGTGGTGCGCAGGGCAATCACCCTTGCCTGATTAGCTCCGAGCATAGCTCGGATAAGATAATCCTTCTTCTCCAACCTAGTTCCCCCTAAGCATCCACCAATAGATTAGAGCTGCGGCTCCGGCCAGGACGATGATCACCACTGCGGAGCGCACTAAAAAGCGCGTGCGGCGCGCCCTGCGGGCCCGCTCCCGCCGTTCCCGCATACTCGCGGCGAGTTCGTCTACGCACAGAGTGGACTCCTTGGGCTCAGTTTCCTCTGCCAGCTGATCTTCAACCCCCAGGGCTCTGGCATAGGTACGGATAAACGGCCGCACGTAGGCTTGATCCGGCAGTAGCTGAAACTGTTCCTGTTCAATGGCTTCCAAGAACTGGGGCTTAATCTTGGTACGCTCGGCGACTTCCTCAATGGTCAAGCCTTGTTCGACCCGGGCCTTCTCCAGCAGTGCCCCCACACCCATCATATACCTCACCTTTCTTCGAGAAGTGCTTTATCTACCAGAACCTCCCGCGGTTTGCTTCCTTGATAACCGCCCACTATGCCCCGCACTTCCATCATGTCGATCAGGCGCGCCGCCCGGGCGTAACCGATGCGAAACCTCCTCTGCAGCATAGAAATGGAAGCCTGTCCGCTTTCTACCACCAGGCGGATGGCGTCCTCGAGGAGCTCATCATCTTCATCTTCCCGCCAGCTCAGCTCAGGAGCTTCGGTGACGACCTCCTCCTGATACTCTGGCTCGCCCTGTTCTTTCCAGTACTTGACCAAAGCTTCCACTTCTTTGTCGGATATCCAGGCTCCTTGAGCCCGGACAGGTTTCGATGCCCCAATGGGATAGTAAAGCATGTCGCCTTTGCCAATTAACCGCTCGGCCCCGCCCATGTCCAAGATGGTGCGGGAGTCCACTTGGCTGGAGACAGCGAAAGAGATGCGCGAAGGAACATTGGCCTTGATCAAACCAGTGATCACGTCCACAGACGGCCTTTGGGTCGCGATGATCAAGTACATACCCGCGGCCCTGGCCATCTGAGCCAAACGGCAGATAGCATCCTCCACCTCCGCGGCGGCCACCATCATCAAATCAGCCAGTTCATCCACGATGATCACTATGTAGGGCAGGTGTTCCCGCGGCTCTTCTCCCTCGACGGGCTCCTGAGACCATTCGTGGTACATCTCGATATTGCGCACGCCAGCCTCAGCGAAAAGCTCATAGCGCCTCTCCATCTCCCCCACCGCCCAGCGCAGAGCAATGGCTGCTTTCTTCGGGTCCGTAACCACCGGGCAGATCAGATGCGGGACGCCGTCATAGACCGAAAGCTCGACGCGCTTCGGATCCACCATGAGCAGTTTGACCATATCTGGGGTAGTGCGGAAGAGCAGAGAGGCAATGATGCAGTTGAGGCACACGCTCTTGCCAGAACCAGTGGCGCCGGCAATGAGCACATGCAGCCATTTCTTCAGATCAGCCACCACAGGCTGGCCGGCGATATCCTTACCCAATGCCAGCGCCACCGGCGAAGGGTGTTGGGCAAACTCAGGGCTCTCCAGCACATCCCTGAGCAGTACCGGCTCCGTTTCTTTGTTGGGAACCTCAATACCCACCACGGGCTTGCCGGGCACAGGAGCTTCGATGCGCACATCTTCAGCAGCTAAAGCCAAGGCCAGATCATCGGCTAACGACGTGATCTTGGACACTTTGATCCCGGGGGCGGGCTGCAGTTCATAACGGGTGACCACAGGCCCCTGAGATACATTGACCACTTTTGCTTCGATGCCGAAGTTGGCTAAGGTCTCTTCTAAGAGATCCTGCTGCAGACCAGAGTTGCGCCTGGATTTGCTTCCGCCTTTGCGCAGGATGCTGGTGGGCGGCATCCGGTAGATACCCTGCCCGCTTTGGGCAGGCAGGTTGAGCACCAGCTCTTCTGCGGGCTTCTCCCGTTCTGGCTCCCGTTTGCTGGTTTCCTGTTTCTTCGCCCTCACAGGCTCAGGTGCATGGGCCTCTTCAGGGGCAGCAGCAGCTGGTGCTGGCTCCGGTGCCGCAGGGGCAGGTTCCCGTTCTCTGCGGCGTTTGGGCTTTTTGGCCTTACTCTTTTCCTTTTGCTTGCCAGCCTTCGCTTCTCCACGCCACCAGCTCTTGATCAGCCGCCCGGCTACAGCCAAAAGCTTACGCAGCAGATCGAGTAACGATATGCGGAAAAAGAGGATGATTCCCAGCAGAACAGTGGTACCTACCAAGACGTACGAGCCGTGGATACCAAAGGCGGTGTAGCTAAGCGTTAAGAGCACTGCGCCTAGAACGCCGGCTCCTTCACCCTTCAGGCCATAGCCGATCTCCTCCCGCAGGTTAGGCGGAAACTGATACCCGCGGTAATAGAGCATATGAAAGGTCAGGGTTGTGGCAAAGATGAGCAGCAGCAGTCCCGCCTGGGACGACCAGGAAACAGGACGCCTTCGCCCCAGGAACAACTGGATGGCCGCGACGGCGAAAAGGAGGGCAAACAGCACCGCGAGGTCGCCGAAGCACATGCGCAGAACAGACCGCACAGGAACACCCACCCAACCTGTTGTATCTACATACAGCGAGAGTAGGCAGAAAATGGAAAATCCCAGTAGCAGGATGGCCCCTACTTCTCTGGCGCTCACCCCACTGTCCTTGCGGTCGCGAACTTTTCCTTTCACAGCTTCACCTCTTCCCTTCCATGTTCTACGCGGCAGTGGCAAACCCTACCGGGCCTGCGGGCATTCATCGCTCTTTACGCAGCTGCTGTACTTCTTCGATGAAGCTATCCACATCCTTGAACTGACGATACACAGAAGCAAAGCGCACGTAAGCCACATCATCAATTCTGCGCAGCTTGTCCATGACCAGCTCGCCTATATAGGTGGAAGTGACCTCCCGATCTAAGCTGGAACGCACTTCCCTTTCGATCTCATCTACCGCGTTTTCGATAGTCTCCACAGAAATGGGCCTTTTCTCACAGGCCCGCAGAATACCGTTGAGGATCTTGGCGCGAGAAAAGGACTCCCTGCGTCCATCCTTTTTCACGACCAAAAACGGCATTTCATCCACACGTTCATAGGTAGTAAAGCGCCTGTGACAGGCCGGGCACTCCCTGCGGCGCCGAATGGAACCCCCTTCTTCGGTCTGCCGCGAATCCAAGACCTTGCTGTCCGGGTGCAAGCAAAACGGGCAGCGCATGTACTCAACCCCCAGTGCTGCGCGATCAGAGCAACATATTTACTTTATTATACAGTAAAAAGCTCAGCGTTTCCATGTTCTGTTTTTCACCAACACGACGTCCATCCCCACCAATACGATGTCCCGCCACGGGATTTCCACGTCACTGTGCCTCGAGCCCCAGAAAAGGCTAAAGGGCCGCCCTTCGTCTACGATCAGGGCGTTAATGCGGCCCGTCTCTGGATCGAGATCCACGTCGCACACGCTCCCCAGGTAACGGCCCTCTTCCACGCTGACCACATCCAGCCGGCGCAGGTCCGAGGTCTTGATCAGCCTCATGGCGCAACCCCCTTCTGCTACCCAAATATATGCCTGCGCCCAAAAAAAGAAACGGCAGCAGGGCCGTTCCATCTCTGCGTTTTGCTCTGCCCACCAGGCCAGTCCTCAGCGGGCAAGGGCGGAAAGGCCCGCTGCGGAAGCCTTCCACCAATCCTGGATCAGACGGGCATAGCGAGTCTGAACTACCTGGTCCCACAACTTGGAGCGAAACACATAACTGCGCCCGCCTTCCTGCTTGGCATTTTCCTTGTGGTCCACTTTGACCAAGCTGGCATTGGCACCCTCTAGGTCAGCCAGGCAGAGGGGAGGAAACAGTATGCACCACCAGTTGTCCCCTTGCGCGGCACCGATCTCCACCCGCACAGCATCATAAGTTCCCTCGGGGAGCAGGAGATCACCATAGGCGCGCTCGGGGAAGAGATAGCTGCCCATCTTGATCTGGACCGGATAGTCGAATCCATTGGCCAGCACCGCCTCCCGGGCGCAGCGCTCCAGCGCCTCAGCGTTACTCACAAGCAGAGAGTAAGCTTGGTCTTTTGAACGGGTTTCACCTAGCAGACGCCTCGTCTCCAGCAATAAAGCATCCCGCACCTTAAGTTTGAGTTCTTGGTCCTGGGGCAGGTTGCTGTGGGCAATCACATGAAGGCGAATTAAGTCCTGAGCGAAAGCCTGATCACTATGCAAAGCGCGCTCTACGGCGAAAAAGACTCCTGAGGCAAAAACACCAAGGCATAAAAGGATAAAGCAAACCAGAAGACGGGTCTTGAGCGAACTCGTCGACATATACTTCCCCCCTAGGATGTGGCCATGTACTTGCGCAGGTGCCTCAGGGCGGCCTTTTCCAGCCGCGAAACCTGCGCTTGGGAAATCCCTATCTCTTCAGCTACTTCCATCTGGGTTCTGCCTTCGTAGAAACGCATAGTCAGGATCAAGCGTTCCCGCTCGCCCAGGTTTTCCATGCCCTCTTTGATGCTGACCCCTTCGATGAGCCGGCGCTCGGTGTTCTTTTCGTCGCTGATCTGATCGAGTACATAGATGGGATCGCCACCATCGTTGTAGATCGGCTCAAACAGCGAAATGGGCTCTTGGATGGCGTCCAGGGCAAAGACGATTTCTTCCCTGGGAATCTGCAGTTCTTCAGCAATCTGAGCAATGGAAGGTTCCTGGGAATAGCGGTTGGCTAGAACATCCCTGGTCTGCAGGGCTTTGTAGGCAATGTCTCTGAGTGAGCGGCTGACCCTAATGGGGTTGTTGTCCCGCAGGTAGCGCCTGATCTCCCCGATGATCATGGGTACAGCATAGGTGGAGAACTTCACGTTTTGACTGAGATCAAAGTTGTCGATGGCCTTCATCAGCCCGATACAGCCCACCTGGAACAGGTCATCCACATACTCGCCCCGATTGTTGAACCTCTGAATTACGCTCAGCACCAGGCGGAGGTTGCCCTGCACCATCTCCTCCCTGGCCTTTTGGTCACCTTCTTTGATCCTGGCCAGGAGTTCCCGCATTTTGGCATTGGGCAAGACAGGCAGTTTGGCGGTGTTCACACCGCAGATTTCCACTTTGTTCATGTCCACTCCCCCCTGATCATCCCGGTTACAAAGTTCAGTATTGCCACCTCTCAGTCGGTCTATTCCATTTTGCCGCGAACCTGTTAATGGCAGACTGAGGGAAACAGCGCATTTATTCCCGGCAGGTCACAGAATAAGGAAGGACTTTTGTGCTTTTTCCTCTAATATTCTGGCAAACACCCTTTTTGGGGGAGGCAGACCTATGGTTGAGTACACGCTGTACATAGATGTCTGGCTCCTGCGGCTGGGCTGCAACTTCATCTTTGAGTATCTCCTCCTCTGGGCCACAGCAACCATCACGCGTTCGCAGACCACTACTCTCCGCCTCACCCTGGGATCATTGATCGGGACTATCCACTACCTCCTCTACTTAGCAGCCAGCGTGGGCCTTATTCCAATGTACGGCTTGCTCCGGTTTTTCCCCGTAGTACTGTTGGTTTCAGCAGCCATGCTGCTTGTCGTATTCTATCCCATCAGCTGGCGCAGGCTGCTCACGGCCGCGGGCTACTTCTACGTTATTGGCTTCATTGCCGCGGGCATGGGCCTGGCCAGTGCCTATCTTTTCGCCCCGGCAGATGCGCCGGCTTTTACGTTGGGCACCGTGGTCGCGATTCTGGCCATTCTACTCATGGCCGAATTGGGCTGGGGCATTGTCCATGAACGGGTAGTGCGGACCATATACAGGGTGCCCGTGGAAATCGCCTGTGACGGCCAAAGAATCAAAATGACTGCCTTAGTAGACACGGGCAACCATCTTAAGGACCCGTTGAACAGGCAGTCAGTCATCGTGGTGGACGCGGAAGCACTGCAATCCGTACTTCCTCCAGAGGTTATGTCTATTATGGTGGCTTTGGAAAGAGGCGATCCCCAGGCTCTAGAACAGCTTACAGAACTTCAGGCCTGGCGCACACGTCTGCGCCTCATCCCCTTCAACTCCATCGGGCGCACCAATGGCCTGATGCTGGGATTCCGTCCGGATGAGGTTAGGATCGGAAACCGCAGTCTGCTGGGGGATTTCCAGCCCACCGTGGCCATCCACCCCTATCACCTCGACCCACACGGTGAGTACAGTGCCCTAGTACCGCCCTACCTGGTGGAAAACTCCCTGCAGGTTGTGGAAGGAGGCGAGGCTTATGCTCCCACATCTTCAGACGTTCGGCCTTAAAGCACGCTTGCGCTTCATTCTGCTCCTGCATAGGCTGGGCTTAAGCCCAAAAGTCCACTACGTGGGCAGTAACGAGGTCTTACCCCCTCCTCTCAGCAGCGAAGAAGAGCAAGAACTCCTCTCCCGTCTGCAGGCAGGCGATCTGGTGGTGCGCACTCCGCTCATCGAGCGCAATCTGCGTTTAGTGGTGTACATCGCGCGCAAGTTTGAAAACACAGGCATCGGCATTGAGGATCTAGTCTCCATTGGAACCATCGGACTGATCAAAGCGGTGAACACTTTTGACCCGAGCAAAAACATCAAACTGGCCACATATGCTTCGCGCTGCATCGAAAACGAAATACTCATGTACCTGAGGCGGACCAGCAAGCTAAAGGCGGAAGTGTCCTTTGATGAACCGCTCAACGTAGATTGGGACGGCAACGAATTGGTGCTGGCGGATGTGGTGGGGAGCGAAAGCGATGTCCTGCGGCACATTGAAAAAGAAGTAGACAAAGCCCTGCTCGCTGCCGCAATGCAGCAGCTCACAGGGCGAGAAAAGAAAATCATGGAACTCAGATTTGGGCTCAACTGCGAACGGGAACTAACGCAGCGTGAAGTAGCCGACCTGCTGGGTATCTCCCAAAGCTACATATCCCGTTTAGAGAAGAAGATCCTCAAGAAGTTGAAACGTGAGATGAAGAAGATGGAATAACCGTGCCTCAGCTCACCAGCTGAGGCCCTCTTTTACTTGCGCCGCAAAAACGCGGGTATATCCACGGGGGCATCGGTAAAGGGCCGCACATCCAACTCCTTGGTGATGCGCAGGTTCTCCCTGGGCGCTGGCGCATCGAACCCTGTGGCGATAACCGTGACGCGGATGCTTTCACCGAGGGTTTCATCGATCACCGCACCGAAAATAATGTTGGCCTCGGGAGCCGCGGCCTGAGCCACAGTCTCGGCAGCCTCGTTCACCTCAAACAAGCCTAGATCGGAGCTGCCAGCGATGCTGAGCAGAATGCCCTTCGCCCCATCAATGGAGGCCTCCAGTAAGGGGCTGGAAATGGCCTGCTGCGCCGCTTTCAGCGCCCGTTCTTCCCCGGACGCCTTGCCGATGCCCATCAGAGCAGAACCGGCATTGGTCATGATCGCCCGTACGTCAGCGAAGTCCAGGTTGATCAATCCCGGGACAGTGATGAGGTCGGATATCCCCTGCACACCTTGGAGCAGTACCTCGTCCGCTACCCTAAACGCCTCCAGCATGGTGGTTTTCTTGTCCACCACCTGCAGCAGACGGTCGTTGGGGATGACGATCAGGGTATCCACTTTGCCCCGCAGCTGCTCGATTCCTTTTTCAGCTTGCTCGCGGCGCCGCTTGCCCTCAAAGGCAAAGGGTTTGGTCACTACCCCCACGGTTAGGGCACCCATATCTTTGGCAATCTCTGCCACAACCGGCGCAGCACCGGTTCCTGTGCCGCCACCCATACCGGCGGTGATGAAGACCATGTCCGAGCCCTCAAGCGCCCGGGCGATATCTTCCCGCGACTCTTCGGCTGACTTCTGACCGATGGTGGGGTCGGAACCTGCCCCCAGGCCTTTCGTCAGTTTCTCGCCGATTTGGATCTTCTGATGGGCTTCAGACATCTGTAGGGCCTGAGCATCGGTGTTCAGGGCGATAAAGTGGATGCCTTTCAAATCCGCGGCGATCATTCGGTTCACTGCGTTGCTGCCACCACCGCCGCAGCCAATCACCTTTATGTCCGCAAACTGAACGTTATCGAGATCAAACTCAAACATGGGATCCCCCTTCTTCACCGTCAAATTCCAACTTGTAATAGGTTAGTTTCCACACGAAGCACTCTTTTCCCTTTATCAGCTTGGAAAAAACTATCAACACTGAGCTCTAGCGGTCCACGGTTACCACTGGAGACTTGGGGACGCCGAGATCGATGCGGGCAGCCTGTTCACCGCGCCTGCGCAGGTCTTCCAGAATTTGCTCCAGCAGGGCAAACTTCTGTTCCAGGTCGACGGGTTCACCCATGAGGATTTCTACACCTGTCCGGGTTACAAAAGCCCGGGCTTGGGCATTCCACTCTGAGATCGAGGGCAGTAGGTTTTTGGGGATCAGGGTGATCAACCGCGCCGTGGCTACCAGCTGCTCTTGCGCCTCCAGATCAACACTGGTGACGATGGGCAAGGCGGGCAGGGCGCGCTGCTGGATTGGTGGAAGCAGATGGCCTTCCTTGTCCAAAAACATCCAGCCGCCCTCCGTGGGAATCTGGGCTATGGGCGTGCGCTCCTGGATGCTCACAATCAAGCGGTTGGGCCAGCGCCACGTTACCTTGGCGCTGGCGATCCAGGGGTGCGCATTGAGGTCCGCGACCAGATCACGCATGTCCAAGCGCCAAACGTTGACCACCGACAGATCTAGATAGGCATTGAGCTGCTCCGAGGTGAGATTGACCAAGCCTGTCCACTCAACGTGGTCCGTTTCAAAAAAGGGAGAATTGGCAAATAAGTACAGGGCCACAACTAGGGCCAAAACCAAGACCGAGAGAGCATTCTTCACGCTGGCTAGTTCATTGAGCACGTCGACCCTCCCATCTCCTCCACCCTGCGGATGCACGCCCCCACCGCGCTGAGTTTGCTTTCCATAGCTTCATAGCCCCGATCAATGTGCTGTGCACCGCGGATAACTGATGTCCCCTGGGCAGCCAGGGCAGCTAGTACCAAAGCAGCGCCGGCCCTCAGGTCGCCCGCCTTTAGCTCAGCTCCTTTAAGCCGCACGGGGCCGTGCACAGTTACCTTCTGGCCTTTCTGCCTCACCACGGCACCCAGCTTTTTCAGTTCGGTCAGATAACCGAAGCGCTGATCAAAGACCGTCTCCTTTAGCTCACTAGCGCCATGGGCTTGGGTTGCCGCGGCCACCATCTGGGGCTGTAGATCTGTGGGAAACCCGGGATAGGGCTTGGTCACCAGGCCAAAGGAGCGCAGCCGGCGGGGGGCCGCCACGTAAACCTGGTCTCCATCCACATCGACCGTTGCCCCCATAGCACGCATGACGTTGAGCAGCGGTGCGAAGTGTTCAGGGCGGGCCTTGCTCACGATCCCTTCCCCACCAGTTACGAGAAATCCCAAGAGATAAGTACCTGCTTCAATACGATCTGGCATGACAGCCGCCTGGGCGCAGCCCAGTTCCCCGACGCCCTTGACTTTGATCACGGGCGTTCCAGCGCCTTCGACCTGAGCTCCCATGGCCTGCAAGAAAGCCTGCACATCGGTGATTTCCGGCTCCTGAGCAGCGTTGCGGATCACCGTTTCCCCTTTGGCCAAAGTCGCGGCCATCATGATGTTCTCCGTCGCTCCCACACTGGGATAGCGCAGAGTGATGTCAGCACCCCGCAACCCTCGGGGGGCCTCGGCTACCAAACGGCTTCCGTTCAGGGTGATGGAAGCACCCATCTGCCGCAGCCCGGCCAGGTGAATGTCCAGCGGCCGGCTGCCGATAGCGCACCCTCCCGGCAGGGCCACCTCCACCCACCCCAAGCGGGCCAAAAGCGGCCCCATAACCTGGACCGAAGCACGCATGGACCGGACTAGATGCTCAGGCGTGCGGCCGTGGAGCGCTCCCACTCGTATTTCCATGCGGTGATCCTGGAAGACGACTCCCGCACCCAAGGATTCCAGCACCTCGGCCATGGTCTGAACATCGGTAATGCGCGGTACGTTCTCCAGGCTGAAGGTGCCCTGCCCCAGCAGTGCCGCCACCATCAGCTTCAACGCCGAGTTCTTAGCCCCGCTGATCTGCACAGCACCCTGCAAACGGCAGGGACCTTCCACCACAAAAGTGTCCATCGTATCACCCCGACCCCTAGATTACCGTTTATCTTATGCGGCTAGGGGTAAGGGGTGAAAATTGGAGACCTATTCTTGGCATTGACGCGAAATATTGAGCAGGATGCCTATGCCTGTCAGGCTCACCAAAAGTGATGAACCGCCGTGACTGATGAACGGGAGGGGAATACCTGTCACCGGGAGCGATCCCGTAACCACCCCGATGTTCAAAAGCGCCTGGAAGGCGATCATGGAAGTAATGCCGATGGCGAGCAGCGTGCCGTAGAGATCCGGTGCGCGCATGGCGATGCGCAGGCCGCGCCAAGCCAAGACAAAAAACAGTATGATTACAGCCGCACCGCCCAAAAAGCCCAGTTCCTCACACAAAATGGCGAAAATAAAGTCCGTGTGGTGCTCGGGAAGGTAAGAAAACTTCTGCCGGCTTTTCCCCAGCCCCAGGCCAAACAGCCCACCCGACCCGATGGCCAAAAGAGACTGGATCACGTTCCAGCCAGTGTCCGTGGGGTCTGCCCAAGGATTGACAAAAGCAAAAAGCCGTTTGACCCGGTACTCCTTCAAAGTCAAGACATAAAACAGCACCGGAGCCGCCAGTGCGCCTACGAAGACCAACTGGCCCAGGTGCACTCCGCTCGCAAAGAGCACTACCAGCACCGAAAAAACCAGCGCGACCGCAGTACCAAAGTCAGGCTCTAGGGTGATCAACACAAACTGGATGGCGGTGATGGCCAATATGGGCAGAAGCCCTGAAAAGAACTTGCGCGCCCTTTCACGTTTGTTGGCCAAGTAGACAGCAACGTAATTCACCATGACCAGCTTGGCCAACTCCGAAGGCTGTAGGTTGAATCCGGCGATCCTGATCCAGCGGTGTACATTGCCGGACCCCGTGCCGATAAACAGTACCAAAACCAAAAGGGCCAGGGAAACCACCAATCCTGGCAGGGCTAGCACCTTGAAGACGTGGTAGTCAACCTTCATGAGGACAAAGAGCGCGATCAAGCCAACAACGGCCAAAATCGTCTGGCGCTGCACGTAATAATAGGGGTTTCCAGCATCGGTCAAGCCCATGACAGACGAAGCACTGAATACCATGATCAAACCCAGGCTGACCAAGACGATCACAGCCACAAACAGGATAAGATCGGGTTTGCCGCCCTTGGTTAACATGTTTCTTGCCCCCTCCCTCATCCCTATGCCTTAGAGGATGGCGTACAACCCTAGAACTGCAAATACCAGGGTGAGCAGAACAAAGCGGATCATGACCTTGCTCTCTGCCCAACCGAGCAGCTCGAAGTGATGGTGCAGCGGAGCCATGCGAAACAGCCTGCGTCCCTTGGTGGCGCGGAAATACAGCACCTGAAGGATGACGGACAGTGTCTCCAGCAGAAACAGCCCACCGATGATAGGCAGGAACAAGGTGGTCCGGCTGAGTACTGCCCCCGTAGCCAGAGCAGCCCCTAGGGCAAAGGAGCCGGTATCACCCATGATCACCTGCGCAGGCGGCCCGTTAAACCAGATAAAGCCCAGGCATGCCCCGGCCACTGCCCCGCTGAAGACGCTCAGATCGCCGTGACTGAGCAGCAAGAAAACCACAGCGAAGGCCGCGGCACTAATGGCTGTACTGCCTGCGGCCAGTCCATCCAGCCCGTCCGTCAAATTTACTGCATTTACCACTCCCACCAGCACAAAGACGGTGAACGGGACGTACAGGAGGCCTGAGAGGGCTATGGTCTCTTTCCAAAACGGCACGATTAGATCCGTTCCCACCCGGGCATAGGCATAGAGAGCGACTAACAAGGCCACACCGAACTGGCCTACCAGCTTCTCCCGGGCTCGTAATCCGAGGGAGCGCCTGGCCACCACCTTAATGAAGTCATCGAGAAAACCGATCAAGCCGAAACCTACGGTGGCAAAAAGCATGATGATGGTGCTGTCAGTCAACGGGCGGGCAACCACCAGCAGGGCAACTACAGTACAGAGCACAATCAGCACCCCGCCCATGGTGGGGGTGCCTGCTTTGGCCAGATGCGTCTTTGGCCCATCAGTCCTGATTACCTGCCCCAACTTCAACTTCTGCAGGTAGCTGATAATATAAGGGCCCACCAGCAGCGAGAGGGCAAAAGCCAAAAGAGCACTGAACACAGGTAAGAATGTTGCCGGCACGATCAGACGCCACCCTTCAGCAGTTCTTTCGCAATCCTTTCAAAATGCAGGCCCCGCGAGGCTTTTACCAAGACAAGATCGCCATCCTCAAACTCGGGCATACTGGACAAAAACTCTTCCACAGTTGCGAACACCTCGCCGCGCCCCGCTCCTTCGCGCATCACTTCGGCAAATTCACCGATAAAGAACAGACGCTGAGCGCATTCTCCGGCATGGCGCCCCACCTCGAAGTGTGCTTCCTTGGCAATCTCTCCCAGCTCCAGCATGGTGCCGAGGATGGCCACTCGCTCGCCGGAGCAGTACATGTGGGCCAAGGTGTCCAGGGCTCCCTTCATGGAGGCAGGACTGGCGTTGTAGCTGTCATCCACAACCACTACTCCCAGAGGGCTGCGGACCACCTCCAGGCGCATAGCACTGAGAGTCAGCTTCTCTAAGGCCTGAGCACCGGAGCTTAAGCTCACATCGAACTGCAGGCCTACGGCCAACGCAGCACACGCATTCCACACGTTGTGTACGCCCGGAACTGAGAGGCGCAGAGGCACTTCTTCACCTCCATAGGTTACCGTACAGGAAGGGCGTCCGTCATTGTCTAACCTGATGCCCTTGGCTACCAGGTGGTTGGCGGCATCCAGACCATAGTAGACCGTCTTGCCCCTAAAGGATCGTGCCTGCCCGCGCACTGTCGGATCATCCCCGTTCAGCACCGCGATGCCACTCTCATCCATGGCTTCCAACAGCTCACCTTTGGCTTGGGCCACATTGCTGATCCCACCCAGTATTTCCAAATGCACCGGCCCTATGTTGGTGATCACGCCGAGATCCGGTGGGCAGATCTCCGTGAGCCGCCTAATCTGGCCCAATCCACGCATGCCCATCTCCACCACTAGCAGTTCATGGTGCTCCTCCAAGCCCAGAACGGTCAAGGGCACCCCAATCTCGTTGTTCATATTCCCTTCTGTGGCATGCACGGCGTAGCGGGTGCGAAGCACTTGGGCGATCATATCCTTGGTCGACGTCTTGCCGTTACTGCCCGTGACGGCCACTACTGGAACTCGATATGCGATCAGATAAGCCTGGGCCAAGTCCTGCAGCGCCTGCAGCGGGTCAGCTACTTCCACCACTCCAGGCTGATCATATGTACCTTGCTTTACCACTGCGCAGCCTCCCTGCGCCAGGACGTCGCCCACAAATTGATGGCCATCGACCCTTTCGCCAGGCAGGGCAAAAAACAGGCTGCCCTCCCTCGCCTTGCGGCTGTCAATCACCACGTTATCCACTTGGCCCGAACCCCTGGCGCGCCCTTGTGTCATCTCGGCTATCTGCACTAGCGATAACGTCCGCATTAGTTCTTCAGCTCCTTAATGGCCGCCCTGACTTCCTCCCCATCGTCAAAGTGAATCCGTCCGTGGGCAAACTCCTGATACGTCTCATGGCCCTTGCCGGCGATGATCACCAGATCCTCGGGTGTGGCTATGGCCACCGCTTTGCGGATGGCGCTGCGCCGATCCACCTCAATCTGGTAGTGCACATGAGGATTCGTCATCAACAGACCCGATTCAATGCTCGAGCAGATCGCGGCAGGATCTTCCGAACGGGGGTTGTCAGAGGTGATGATCACCAAATCGGCCAGCTCCGCTGCGACCGCGCCCATGAGGGGCCGTTTGCCCTTGTCCCGATCACCCCCCGCTCCGAACACCAGAATCAACCGGCCGTTGGGGACCAGCGGCCGAGCGGAGCGGAGCAGGTTCTCCAGCCCATGAGGGGTATGGGCATAGTCCACCACCACATTCAAGCCGAGCGCATTGGGGATGCGCTGAAAGCGCCCCGGCACACCAGTCACCCGCTCTAGGCCCCTTTTGATGGCTTCCAGAGAGACACCGTGCCCTGCGCAGAGCGCAGCGGCGCCCAAGGAATTGTAAACATTGAACAACCCCATGATCTGCAGGTCAACTGGGATCTGCCCTGCTTTACTTTCCAGTATATAAGAAACGCCTGCATTTTCCAACTTGATCTTCCGTGCCCGAAACTGGGCTTCCCGCTCTACGGCGAAAGAGAGCGCCTGATCGGGGACGATTTGCAGCAGACGTTCTCCCCAGGAGTCATCCGCGTTGATGGCAGCCGGCCCCTGCAGACCTCGAAACAGTTTGGACTTGGCTGCGAAGTAATCCTCCATGGTGGGATGGAAATCCAGGTGGTCCTGGGACAAATTGGTGAACACAGCACCAGCGAAAGAAACCCCTGCTGTACGGTGCAGCTCCAGCGCATGGGACGATACTTCCATGACCACATACTCTACGCCTTCGTCCACCATTTGTGCCAACAGGCGCTGCAGGTCCAGCGACTCCGGCGTGGTGCGCTGAGATTCCAGAGCTTCACTGCCCAGCAAAATCTCAATCGTGCCGATGAGCCCTACTTTTCGGCCAGCCTGCTCCAAAATAGACTTGACCAGGTAGGTTGTAGTGGTTTTGCCGTTGGTTCCCGTTACTCCCAGAACCTTCAGTCTGCGGGAGGGATGTCCGTAGAAATTGGCCGCGGCCACTCCCAGCGCGTAGCGGCTGTCGTCTACCACCACCTGGGGCAGGTCAGGATCGGGGATAGGCCGCTCCACGAGTACAGCCGCCGCCCCTCTGGCTTTGGCTTCACTGATGAAATCGTGGCCATCCAGTTTCTGCCCCACCACGGCCACAAAAAGGTCGCCCGCTTGGACTCTGCGCGAGTCGTAGCTGATGCCGTTCACTGAGCATGGTGAGCCGTAGACTTCATATCTGAGTCCGTCCAATACTGCCTGCAGCTGCACTATCCTTCCTCCTCCAGGGTCAAAGCTTGAACTGCACTTCCACTAAAGAGCCTCGGGGCACACGTGCCCCTGCACTGGGCAGTTGCTCCACAGCAACACCACTGCCCGCGATCTTAATGCGCAAGCCCGCCTCAGTTAGCCGGGCAGAGGCATCGAGCATGCTCAGGCCGATGACTGAGGGTACTTCCACTTCTTCCAGCTCACCGCGGTCAAAAGAAAGATGGACCGTGGTCTGAGCAGGAACCCTCACACCAGGTTTTGGTGTCTGGTCGGTCACCAACGTCCCCTCTCCTTCCATGGTCCAGAAAAGGCCGGCTTGCGCCAGCCTGGCTTGGGCCTCTTGTTTGGATAGGCTGAGCACATTGGGGACGGCAACCTGAGCTGAACGCTGCCTGCTCTCCTGCCGCCGCTTAACCCCTAAGTACTCCAAGCTCTCCTCCATGATCTCTTTGAACACTGGAGCGGCCAGCACACCACCGTAAGCCGACTCAGCCTTTGGTTTGTACAGCACGACCAGCATGGCCAGGGCGGGATCATCCACAGGGGCAAAACCCACAAAGGAAGCGATGATGTCGTCGCTGTAACCTCCTATCCCTGGCACCTCTGCCGTGCCGGTCTTGCCCGCCACTTGGTAACCGGGCACCTCAGCCCTGTTACCATTGCCGTTAACCACGACGGAGCGCAGGAGATCCCTCACTAACGCTGCCGTCTCGGGGGAAATGGGATGGCCCAATACCTCCGGTTCCACCTTCTGCACAAGCTTACCATGGGCATCCCTGATTTCCTTTACAAAATAGGGCTTCATCAATGATCCACCATTGGCGACTGCCGAAACCGCAGTGAGCAGCTGTAAAGGCGTAACCGCAATCCCCTGTCCAAATCCCATGTTAGCCCACTGCAGGGTCTGCCCCGACCGCGTTGGAGAGATCACCGTGCCCGCTATCTCCCCTGGAAAATCAACCCCTAGGCGCTTCCCGAAGCCGAAATCCTGAATGTACTTGTGGAAACGATCGGGCCCCATTTCCACTGAGAGTTTGGCGAAAGTGATATTGTCCGAACGCTCCATGGCTTCCCGGAACGTCAAACGTCCAAGGGCGCGTCCGTCTAGGTTGTGCACCCGACCGCCTCCAATCTCCCACGCAGAGCCGCTCTCAAAAGCGCGTTCAAAATGGGTAATGCCCAGATCCAGGGCGGCTGCAGCAGTGACAAACTTGAAGGTGGAACCCGGTTCATACTGGTCAGTTACGGCCACGTTACGCCTGCGTTCTGCGGAGACGTCCTGATAGTAATTCGGGTCGAAGGTCGGATAGATGGCGTTGGCCAAAATTTCTCCTGTCTTCGGGTTCATGACCAGCACCAAGCCGCGTTCGCTGTTGCTGGAGATCACAGCTTCCTGAATGCGGGTTTCGGCAATATACTGGATCACCGTATCAAGGGTGAGCACCACGTCATTGCCTGGTTGGGGTGGGACGAATCTAGTCTCGCCGCCAGGGATGTTGCGCTGTGCCGCATCCCGTTCCGTATACTGCTGACCTGGTACGCCCCGGAGAATCTCATCGTAGAAATACTCTATACCCTCGAGGCCTTGATTATCAGCGCCGGCGATGCCCACTACATGGGCCGCCAGAGACCCTTGGGGATAGTAACGCTGCGGGCGCTGGACAATCCTGATTCCCGGCAGACCCAAAGCGCGGACCGCCTGCGCCGTTTCCACTGTAAGCCCCCGGGCCAGCCATACGCTGGTCTTGTTGCTGGTCAGAAGCCGAAGCAACTCCTGCTCAGACATAGACAAATAGGGAGCTAACTGGCGTGCTGTTCCCTCCGCATCACGGATGCTTTCGGGTAACGCATACACCGCATCGGCTCCCACACTGATGGCCAGCGTCTTATAATTCCGGTCGAGGATCCTACCCCTTTGAGCGTCTATGGTCTGCAGCCGCATTCGCTGAGCCATGGCCTGCACTGCCAGCTCTTCACCGCGGTAGATCTGCAGATAACCCAAGCGGACCACCAAGGCCAGCATGGCCACGGTCCATAGGGTGAATACAAAAAGAGTGCGCCTGACGCGCGATTTCTTAGCGTTGTAGCGTGCCAGCTTCCACTCCTCCTAACGGCAAAACCTTGTTCAGTACCGCAGTCAAGGCAGCCAAAAAGCTGCCGCTGGGGCTCGCAGACGGCTCCTCAGCCAGCCAACGAGATTCCGCCTCCGGGACAGGATCGGTGTGGCGGGGCATCACCAAAGTGGCTGTATACTCGGGCTCCACCATACCCAAGCGCGTTCGTGCGATGTGTTCGATCTGCTTCAGGGAACGCTGTGACTCTAGGGTAAGCATTAGTTGATTATTTCGCTGTTCCATGAGCTTTACCTGCTCCTGTAAGTGCAGCATTTCCATGTTGAGATAATAGGACGTAACCTGCTGCTGCAGATAGAGCAAGCCCAAGACCACACAACAAGCGGCCACTAGGCAGATTCTCAAGGTCGCGGGCAAGCAGCGCCGTTTGGACTTGAGCTTAGGCTCGGGCTTAGCCGCAGGCGCGCTCGGGGCAGCAACCAGTTCCTCTGGGTAGGAGTAATCGTATTCAAGCTTCCTGGCCGCAGTCATGGTTCAGCCTCCCTCAAAGTTTCTCCACCGCCCGCAGCTTGGCGCTGCGTGAGCGGGGATTCTTCTCCACTTCCCGTGGAGAGGGTACGATGGGCTTGCGGTTAACCAATTCCACCAAGGGTTCACTGCCGCAGACACACACCGGCAGTCCCGGCGGGCAGGTACACTTGCCCAGTAGTTCCTGGAAATAGTCCTTGACAATGCGATCCTCAAGGGAATGGAAAGTGATCACGGCGAGCCTGCCCCCAGGCTTGAGCAGCTCTACAGCCTGATGCAGCACGTCCTGCAGGGCGCCCAGCTCATCGTTGACAGCAATGCGCAGGGCCTGGAAAGTGCGTCTAGCCGGATGGGGTCCCTTGGCCCTGGCCCCCGCAGGTATGGCCTTCTTGATGACAGCTACTAGATCACCGGTAGTATCGAGGGGGGCCTTCTCCCTCTCCTCCACAATGAACCTGGCGATCCTGGCAGCCCATCTTTCTTCTCCATATTCAAAGATGATTCGCGCCAGCTCTTCTTCGCTGTATGTATTCACGATCGTCCAGGCATCCAGCTCAGAGCTGCGGTCCATCCGCATGTCCAAGCGCGCATCCTGGTGGTAGCTGAAGCCCCGATCTCCTTCATCGAGCTGAGGAGAAGAGACTCCCAGGTCGATCAAGATGCCGGCCACCTCTGTTATATCCTCGTTCAGGAGCAGACTGCGGAGCCGGCGGAAATTGCCCTTAACTAGCGTGACCTGCCCGGCATAGTTCGCCAGGCGATAGCTCGCCCGTTCCAGCGCCGCATCGTCTTGGTCGATGCCAATGAGCTTGATGGTGGGTTCAGTGGCCAGCATGCCCAGGCTGTGTCCGGCGGCCCCTACTGTGCAGTCCACGTACACTTCGCCTGGTTTGAGGGCAAGGGCCTCAAGCGTCTCCTGCAGGAGAACCGGTTCGTGGCCAAACTGCATCTTGTCACCCCCAAGCTCAGATTCCCAGATCGACTATGCTTTCCGCAATTTGGTCAAACGACTGCTCAGCAGCCTGAACATAGCTTTCCCACTTCTCTTTACTCCAGATCTCAATGCGGCTGGCCACACCGATCACAACAGCGTCTTTATCTATGCCAGCGTACTCCCTTAGGTTCATAGGAAGCATGATTCGCCCCTGTTTGTCCAGCTCGCAATCGGTAGCACCGGAAAACAGAAAACGTACAAACTGCCGAGCATCGTGCTTAGTGAGGGGCAGCGTGCGCAGCTTGTTCTCTAACGCGCTCCATTCATTGCTGGGGAATAGGAATAAGCAGTGATCAAGCCCTCTGGTAATGATCGCTCCTGCACCAAGCTCCTCGCGGAACTTCGCGGGAATAGTGAGGCGTCCTTTGGCGTCCAGGCTGTGTTGATACTCGCCTAGGAACATGCTCACCACTCCCTTCAAAAAGTCCCCCACTTTCCCCCACTATGCACCACTTTGTTGACCATATTCGGTGGGTTTTCGCAAAATCCTTCCTCAACGGCGATATTTTTCCCGCAACAAAAAAAGCCACCGCAATCGCGGTGGGCATAATAGCAAACAGAGAAGGGGTCTCCGAACCTCCCTAGTTTGGCAAAACCTGGATACCAAAGGTATCCAGGTCATAGGCAATCTGAGTGAACCTATAAGCCGAGTTCTGTCGAGGATGATCATCTATCTAGGACTTTAGTTGCCTAAAGCCTCATGCGGTCAACCCGGAAGTCTAACGAGGCGGGCAACCTCTTCTTCCCTATTTGACCTTGCTCCGAGTGGGGTTTACCTAGCCAGTTAGTCACCTAACTGCTGGTGAGCTCTTACCTCACCTTTTCAGCCTTACCCCAGAACTTGGGGCGGTTTGTTTCTGTGGCACTAGCCTTAGAGTCGCCTCCACTGGGCGTTACCCAGCACCCTGCCCTACGGAGCTCGGACTTTCCTCA
>JAAYMM010000034.1 GCA_012521335.1 Bacillota bacterium
CCACATAGACAGCTCCGGAAACGGCCACGTGAATCAGCTTCACGTCTTCGGAATGCTCCCAGGGGCAGAGTTCTTCCGCCATTTCGTAGAGCTGTGAGCCGCCCTTGGCTACCCTGGCCCGGCCAAAGAGCTGCACACCTTTGATCTGGTGCAGATCATCTTGAAACGGTGTGGAAACCAGCAGACACACCTGGTCGTTGACGGCAAGATTCTCGAACTTGGTTCCGCCGCGGGAGTGGATGTAGATGTTCAGCTCCGAGTCAACGAAATACTTGACCGGGCTGACATGGACTCCGCCTGGGCCGGATGTTCCTAAATAGCCCGTATCCTGCCCGCGGACGAACTCCAGGATGGCGTTTTGGAGCTGTTCCTGAGATAGATAGGCATCCATCACTCGGGACATGTTCGGCCTCCTCTCTCTTTTCCCTGTAGTATGCCCAACGAGCCCAAAAGGAAAAGCCCCGGCCTATGCCGAGGCTTGCGAGGAATCAGAAAAGGGCATTCGGATACCGACCTATGGCTCCTACTACTCCGCCCGAACCCTGTTATCGCCAAACAGAAAGGTCAGGCAGTACAGGCCTGCCAGGCCGACCAGTGTATACACAACTCTTGACAGCATGGAAGATGCCCGCATGGTCTCGCCCCCAAAGACGGAGGCAACCAAATCCCACTGGAACAGCCCCACCAACAGCCAGTTCAGTGCACCGATGATTACCAGGAGCAAAGCGAGCCTCGACACCCAGTTCACCTGCTACCCCCCTTTAGTCTGTTTTCCCTATAATTTCCCAAAGGGTCAGAGCTGATACACTGAAATTTCGCATGACTCAAGCCTAAAGCCACCAACCAGGCCCCCAGCGTCTCTGCACTCGAGATGTGGTCGGTCGTTTGGCACACGCACCCTAAGTTCCCTTACGGTTACCTTCTCTCAAGCAGGGTTCAAGCAGCCCCGAGACGAATATGAGTTACCAGGCAACTGTCGAGACCCCACTGACTATAGCAGAGAAAGGACGATAGGCTGTGGTATTTTTGGGCGTTGATGGGGGCGGAACGAAGACTTCCTTTGCTTTGGTGTCTGGTGACGGAAAGCTCTTGGCCGCCACCACCAGGGGCCCTTCCCATCCGGACCAGGTAGGCATGGAGGGAGTTGCCCAGACCTTAACCCAAGGCGTACACAATATCTGCGCAGCAGCTGGCATCGCGGCTTCCCAGATCAGGTTTGGCTACTGGGGACTGCCCGGTTACGGAGAGAATCTGGAGCACATTCCCCAGCTCCACGCTATCATAGAGAACATAATGGGTAAGCAAAACTACCGGTGCGGCAATGATGTGGAAGCAGGCTGGGCAGGCTCGTTAGCTGGTGAACCAGGAGTACATATTGTAGCAGGAACGGGGGCTATCGGCTTTGGCGTAGATCCAAAAGGCCAAACGGCCCGGGCCAGCGGCTGGGGTGAACTGTTTGGAGACGAAGGTTCGGCCTACTGGCTGGGCCGACGCCTTTTAGAACTCTTTGGCAAGCAGTCCGACGGGAGGATGCCCAAAACCCAGCTCTATGAGCTGGTGAAAGCAGCTAGAGGGCTCAAGAGGGACCTAGATCTGCTGACCCAAACCGAAACCCTCTACCAGCGCCGAGAACTGGCCAAGCTGGCGCAAGTAGTCTATCAGGCAGCGGTCGAAGGCGATCCCCATGCCCTTGATCTGTTTCGCGAGGCAGCCTACGAGCACAGTCTGATCGCCAAGGCCATCATCCACCAGCTGGAGTTCCCCCCGGGGTTTACCGTCCCCGTCTCCTACAGCGGTGGAGTCTTTCGAGCGGGCCGCTTCGTCCTGGATCCTTTGGCTGAATACCTGCAGCCTTTAGGCGCTGTCCTGGTGGAACCGAAGTTAGGACCGCTCATGGGAGCATGCCTCTATGCCATGAAGCTCAGCGGCACAGAGATTAGCTCGGCGTTGGTGCAGCGACTGCAAGAAGCGGAAAAGGCACTTGCTGACTGACCGGAGCCACACAAAAAAGCAGCAAATCCTGGTTGATGTAACACCGAGGATTCGCTGCTTTTGACTGTCTAGCAACAAGTTACAGCTGTGACAAGGCCCCTTATCTCTTCAAGGGTACTCCATTTACCTCCTGTTGAGCCAAGAAGTCGGCGATCTCGCCTGCCGCTTCCTGAGGGGTGATCATGCCCAAGAGCGCCTTTTGCACAGCTACAATGGTGGTGTGTACCAGTTCATCGTACCATTCGACCTGGAGCAGAGGCTTCGCCTTGGCTGACTGCTCACCGAACTGCTCCCAGTAGGGATAGAGGGCCAGCAGCTCGTCATCCTCATACAGTTCCTTGAAGAGAGGCAGGGAACCCAGAGCCAGAGCCCGTTCTTTATCCCTCTCGGGCGAAATCATGTACTCGATGAACTTCCAAGCAGCTTCTTTGTTCTGACTGCCCTTGGGGATGGCGAAAGCCTCGGGCAGTGTGAGGGTAGTCTGCAGTTCTGGCTTGGCAGCCGGCAGCCAAGAAGCGGCCTCGACCTGGCCTACTACCGACGAATATTCAGGATCGTTAGCGTAGGTGAAGGTTACAGGCGGCCCTTGGAAGAAGAAGGCGGAGGATCCCTTGTAAAACAGGTCGGCAGCGGCCTCCTGGGACAGAGTTACACTGGAAGGATCTACGATCTCCAGATCCCTGATCATCTCTACCATGAACGCCAAAGCGTCAACTGCAGGAGACTTGTCGATGGTGATGCTGCCCTGCTCATCGATGTAGTTGGCTCCAAAACTGTAGAGGTAGAAAGCGATGGAGTTGGCCAAGGCCCACTCCTGGTTCCAGTACTCGGCGATTGGGTAGGCGATGCCCTGCTCTTTCAGCTTCAGAGCCTGTTCTACTACTTCGTCCCAAGTCTGGGGCGGAGCCGCGATCCCGGCCTGCCTGAGCATTTCTGCGTTATAGAAGAAAAAGCGCGTATCGTTGTTCCAGGGAATACCCAGAACCTGGCCGTCATGGGTAAATGTGCTCAGGAGCCCATCCAAGATGCCATCCAAGTACTCCTGACTGGCGAACTCGTTAAGGGGCACAACCCAGTCGGCGGCGGCGAACTTGGCTACCCAACCGTTGTCAAACTCGATCACATCATACGTTGTGCCGCCAGCAGCTAGATCAGTGAGGACCTTGTTGGCCACCTCGTCCCAGGACATCTGGATCAGCTCAACCTGAATGCCGGTCTCCTGCTCGAACCGATGGGCTTGCTCTTCCCACAGGCCGATGAGGTCCATTTCATGGCGCGGCATGATCACGGTGATCCTTTGAGCAGAGGCGCCCGCGGTTCCCAATACCAACACTAGCGCAAGCATCAACAGCAGCGTTCTGAACCGTTTCATGTACAACCTCCCCTTGTTTTTTTGTGACAACCACATCATCGTATCCTACAGCATCCACCTAGTTTTCTGTCTGTTTTCCCCTCCTTTCCCTTGAAGCTAGCCTTTCATGGCGCCCGCAGTTAAGCCTTGCACGATATAGCGCTGGAAGACCAAAGCCAAAATAACCGGCGGCAGACTGGTGAGTACACCCGCTGTAGACATGGCCACATAGTCAATGCCAACTTTGCTGGAAAACTCGGAGATGATTACGCTCAATGTTTTGGAGTTCATGGTGGAACTGAGGATGAAAGCGGTAAAAAACTCATTCCAGGCAATGATGAAGGCAAACATACCACTGGCTGCCAGTCCTGGAGCAGATAAGGGGAGAATGATGCGCACTAGGGTACCCACCCTGCTGCACCCGTCAATGCGGGCAGCCTCTTCTAGGCCTTCCGGCAGGCTTTCAAAATATCCTTTGAGGATCCAGATAATCAAAGGCAGGATGATGGTGATATTGGCCAGGATCAGGGCCCACACCGTGTCCAAGAGGTTCAGTGTGCGCATGATGATGTACATGGGGGTGATGATCGCTACAGAGGGTAACAGCTGCGTGACAATCAGCGTGGCTAAAAGGGGGCCCTTCAGCCGGAAGCGCAGGCGGGTAAAGGCATAGGCAGCCAGGGACCCTGCTACCAAGGAGATGAGTGTGGAGATGCTGGCGACAACGAAGCTGTTCAGGGCTCCACCGCGCATGTTGCGGTGCACACTGGTGGCGCCGGGACCACCCAGGAAGACCCGCCGATAGTGCTCAAAATTGGGTTCTTCTGGAAGCCACCTGAGGGGGACCTGGGTCAGTTGGGCGCGGGTGGAGATGCTGCTGAGCACCAGCCAGGCAAAGGGCGCGATGATGCAGATACAGATGACTACAACAGCGGTGTACAGACCGACGTTATACAGAAGTGTACGCGTGCGTTTGCTCATATCCACACTCCTTCCCTCAAGCCTGTTCCACGGAAACGATCTTTACGTACAAGAGGGCGATCACCAGTGACACCGCCACGAGTATGAACGCCAAGGCGGAGCCGTAACCAAAGCGCAGGAATTTGAAAGTGTTGAGGTACGTGTAGTAGGTGGCAACGCTAGTGGCGTTGGCGGGGCCTCCTTGGGTGATCACGTAAATCAGATCAAACTCCTTGAGCGCCCAAACGGTCTTGACCACCATAGTCACGGCAATCACGGGGCGCAGCAAGGGCAGAGTGATGTGCAAAAAGCGCCTGAACACCCCGGCACCATCCACCCGCGCTGCCTCGTACAGCTCAGCGGAGATGTTCTGCAGTGCAGCCTGGATCAGAATGGCGGCCACAGGCGTTTCTTTCCAGATGTTGGCCAGCATGACCAGGGCAAAGGCGGTGCGGGGATTGCCCAGCCATATTTGGTACTTCTCAATCAGTCCCAGTTGGTGCAGAAGGGCATTTAGAGCGCCGTAGTTGGCGTTGTAGATCCACTTCCACATAGCGCCGTTCACCACATAGGGCAGAGCCCAAGGCAAGATGACCAAGCCCCGCACAAAGCCGCGTCCCACAAATTTCTGGTTGAGGACCAAAGCGATCACCAGGCCCAGCACCGTTTCCACAGGCACCGTCACCAAGGCGAAATAGACCGTGCGGCGCATGGCCGCCAAGAACTCTGGATTCTTCAGGGCCTCAATGTAATTCCCCAGACCGATAAAACTGCCGCTACTCGGCGCGGAGAGCCTCAGGTCTGTGAAACTGAGCCACAGGGTGTACAGGATGGGATACAGCAGCACCCCAAAAACCAGCACCAAAGTGGGAATCAAGAGGACGAAAGCAAGCACAGGAGGTCTTTCTAACCAACTGGACTTAACAAGTTTCATGCCCGCCAACTCCTTTGTCACAGGCTGTTGCCACCACTGCTGAACCAACTGGCACCGCGCTCTCTAGGGTTGGGTGGCCAGCAAGTACTTTTCATAGACTCGGGCGATTCTACTTTTGACCAAAGCCTCCGGACTGTTCTCCACCCAACCAGCCTGCACGCGCAGGGCCAGTTCCGGGAAGTACTGATAAAGCAGGGGTAAAGGAATCTCCAAGCCCCGGAGGTTGGCAAGCAAACGGTCAACGGCCATAGCTACCTTGGGGTGTGACCAATAATAGCGGATGCGATCGGACAGCCCAAACTGGCGCAGATAGCGCAGCTCTTCTTCCGTGCCTTTATAGTACGGCTGCCAGTTCTTGGGCTCAGCCAACATCACCCGCTCTACCGTCTCCCGCAAATGGGAGAGCTCACCAGGGATCTTGAAGGCTAGTTCTTCTTCGATATGCTGCAGGGCAAAGAGGGCCTCACGCAAGGCAAAAGTAAGCTCTGGCCCTACTTTGAGAATAGCCAGGCCATCCTGGACCATCTGCTGCAGGCAGCAGGGCAGTTGGTAATCGGTGGAATGCGCTTCAAATACTAGGTTAGGATGGTGCTTTAGCTCTTCGGTCAAAGCCTGTGCCTTCTCCCGTTCATAGAGGTGGATCTCTTGGTCACCGAACTCTACGCCAGGCTGCACCACCACAGCAATCACCCGTTCCCAGGCCTGCTCCAAACCCTGCCGGAGGAAAGCCTCGCGGGTAAGTTCCACGGTGGTCCGGAAATCCTCAGGCTTGGTGATACTCAGCTCTTCATGATCGCTTTGCGTACCGCCGGGAACCGGGACCTCACTGCCAATCACGTAGACAGGCGGCTCAGCGGAAGGGGCGTCTTTCAGGCGCTCTGCGTAACCCCGTTCCGCCGCTTGGGCCAACTGGGCAGTGCGCTCAGCCACAACCGCCGTATCCAGGGCACGCTCACCTTTGCCGGGATCACCGCCCAGATGCATACTGGCATCCAAGTGGATTTTGGTGTAACCCGCAGCAGCATAGGCGAACACCATCGCGCAGCCCTTCTCTAGAGCAGCCTCAGCCGGCTCGTTCCGCCAAGGATTGGGACCTAAATGATCACCTCCCAGGAGCAGCTGGTCCGTGGGAAAGCCCACCTTCTCAGCCAGCTCTAACACCAGATCGCGGAAGTCTTCGGGCTCCATTCCGGTGTAGCCTCCATATTGATTCACCTGGTTGCTGGTTGCTTCGATTAAGACGGGGAGCCCTTTCGCCAGGCCAAACTCCAATGCAGACTCCAGTACAAACCGGTTGGCACTGCACACGGAACATATGCCTAGGGGAACACCTGCTTTTTGCTTTTTGACTATGTCCAGTAAAGCGCGACTGCTGCTCATTTTTGGCCTCCTTGCTGCCCCTTTTTAGCTGTCCTTGCTCAGATCTATCCACGGATCCAGGCCGCCAGGTGCATCGGGATTCACTCCCCGGGCCACGGCCTTGAAGTAAGCCACAGCCTGAGGAATGAAGATAAAGGGAATGCCCATCACGGCAAAATTGCGATACTTGGGAACGTGTACGGTGTAGTGGGCTCCCAGATCTTGCTCTTCGCCCTGGCTGACGGTCACCACCAGTGCTCCGCGCTGGCGCAGATCCTGAACCAGCCCCTGCTGCAGCCTGGTCTCCTCAGGGGAAACGGCCATGATCACCAGGGTCTGGTGGTTGATCAGCACCATGGGGCCGTGGCGCACGTCAAGCACGTGGTGGTACGCTCCGGGAATCTGGGCGATCTCGGTAAACGCCAGGGCTGCTTCCGCACCAATTCCTTCCAGTTCAGAATCGGCCAGCAGCACAGCCTTTTGCCATTCTCTGGCCGCGATCTCCTCGGCCAGACTCTTGTACTGCTCCATATAGGCCTCTCCAGCGGATATGGCCTGCTTGATCTCCTCGAGCAGGTGTACGTCACTGCCCCACAGCGCCACCAGCATGAGGTTGACTGTGTAGAAGTTGGTCACATTACGGGTTTGGCAGACACTCTCATCGAAGGCCCAAGGGATCTCCAAAACCAGATCAGCAAGCTCGGCCAGTTCGGAGCCGGTCTTGGCAGAAATGGCCAAAACGGGGAGACCCTGCTCCTTCAGCTTCTTGACTGCCTCCACCACTTCGGTGGTTCCTCCTGAGCGCGAAGGAGCAATGATCAGGGTATCCTGAAGCATCTTGCTGTAGTGGGTGAAGTTAACCCACAGATCCCCGGCTGGAATTGCGTTTGCCGGGATCCCCAGACGCATCCTGGCGGAAACAGCGCCCGATTGGCACAAATAGTACCCGGATCCGCAGCCGAGAAAGGTGAGGCTCTTAGGCTGGTACTGCGTGAAGAGGGCCGTGATCCTCTGCTTGTTCTCCAATATGTAGTCATAGGTCGTACGTAAAGCAGCGTACTGCGCAAAGATCTCCTTGTTGGTCAGATGCATGGAATCACCTTTCTTGTTGTTCTCTAGTCCAACTTCACGTGGAATCGGAACTTGTCGCCCCGGATAACTCCCCGGGTGTACTCCACACAGCGCTCACCGCTGTAGGCGAGCCGCTCCAAATCCAAGGCCGGCGCCCCCACGGGCAGGCCGAAAATGGATGCTTCTTCTTCCCCCAGCGCCACTGCGCCAAAGCTTTCTTGCGCCGAGTTGGCAGTAATCCCGTAATGGATGTTCATCACCTCATAAAGAGGCGACTCTGTCAGTATTTCTTTCGTTAAGCCGGGAAACAGACTCACCGGCAAGTAGGTGGATTCAATGGCAATGGGCACTTCACTAGCCAAACGCAAGCGGGTGAAACGGTACACAGCAGATTCCGCTCCCAAGTTGAAAATCTGCCGCAGATGGGCATCAGCCCGTTCTACAGAGAAATCTACAACTTCTGTTCTAGGCTTGAGGCCCCTCTTCCTAAACTCCTGCGAGAAACTATAAAAGCTCGCCAAGTTCTGTTCTATTTTGGGAATGGACACGAAGGTGCCTAAACCCTGCTTCCGCACAATCAAGCCTTCCCTTTCCAAGGCAGCCAGAGCCTGCCTAACGGTGATTCTGCTTACGCCATACTCTTCACAGAGCTCTGCTTCGGAAGGCAGCTTTTCTCCCAGGCTCCATTCATTCCGCAGTATTTTGGCCTTCAGGATTTCCATGAGCTGATAATACAACGTAACTGGTGAATCTTCTCTAATTCTTTCCATGTCGACTCCCCGCAGTTGTTATAATATTATAATACCTCATTCTGCCAAGAAATCAAGTTTTTTGTTAACCAATCCCTCGCACATCTCCCCAATACCTTGCAAATCGATCATACGCTTCCGTATGGAACGGGAACAAAGGCCGAATAGGGGCCACAAAACAAGAAGTGCACCTCCACAGACCAGACACTCCGTCTGGACTATGGGGTGCACTGCGCTTAGCTATTTGAGTTCAGCAATGTAATCCCTCTGCGCCTCGAAGAGCTCATCGAACATGGCTTTGATCTCTCCCAGAGAGCACACAGCTGCCGTGAGGGGATCGACCATCAGGGCACGCATGGCCATCTCCCGGTCTTTCTGGAGCACCGCTTCCACCGCCAGCTCAAAGAAGGCCATGTTGCTGCGGTTCAGCGCAGCCAAATGTTCAGGCAGGCGCCCGAAATAGCAGGGGTTAATCCCGTTGCGGTTGATCAGGCAGGCCACTTCTACAATGCCATCTTGCGGCAAGTTTTCAATTAAGCCCGTGTTCTTAACGCTGCCGTAGATCACCCGGGGCTCGTTCTTGAACACAGCTTCGATGATCACCGCGGCATACTCATGGCTGCGCTGCAGGGTGAACTCCTTCTCTCCAGAGACGAAAGCCTGAATCTCCCGATCGTTACGGGCCCGCCATGTGGGCCAGTTGTTAGCATAGAAGCCCGTTTCTCCGTTGTACCCCTGCCCGCAGTGTTTGTCGATGAGATCTTGGCGTTTACGGTAATAGGGGATGTACTCGGAAAAATGGCCGCTGGACTCGGTTACAAAAGCACCAAGGTAGAGCATGGCATCGAGGCGCACCGGATCGCGTGCCAGGAACTCTGGATCCTTGGCCTTCTCCTTGAGCACGGGATACATATCCCTGCCCTTATGCTCGAGGGTGGTGAACCACGCCATATGGTTGATCCCCGCACACTCCCACTTCAGTTCCTCATAGGGCACCTCCAGCATGTCCGCAAGCTGCTTGCTGCTGCCCTGCACCGAATGGCACAGGCCCACGATGGGCAGATCGGTAACGCGGGTGGTGGCCAAAACCACAGCCGACATGGGGTTGGTGTAATTCAGGATAATGGCGTTGGGGGCCAAGTCCTCAATATCGCGCACGATCTCCAACCAGGGAGGCAGCGTCCTGAGGGTCTTGAACAGCCCGCCCGGACCCAAGGTGTCGCCGATGCACTGCTTCACCCCGTACTTCAAAGGGATCTCGTAGTCCAGGCGCACCGTCGCCAGGCCGCTCACTTCGATCTGGTTGATCACAAAGTCCGAATCACCAATTACCTCCCGGCGATCGGTGGAGGCGATCACCTGCCAGTTCTTTCCCGTTTTGGCCACAGCCATTTCCACCAACTGGCGGGCCAGTTCCAGGCGCCCAGCATCGATGTCCACTAAAGCAAAAACGCCCCCATCCAGCCCCTCAATGGTGAGAATGTCCACAGCCAAAGCGCGGGTGAACATGCTTCCCGCACCGATGATAGAAACCTTCATGCCCTTACCTCCTCGCAGATCTATTCTCTTCTCTCAGCATCACCCAGGTATTCCCTAAGGCGCGCATAGGACTCCCGGGCACCTGGGGACAGCTCTTGGTAAGCCACCCTGGTCAGATATTGGCTGGCCAACTCCCTCTCCCCTAGATACAGGTAGAGCTCCGCAGCCACAAGATAGGCCCAGGCGTTGCCGTCTTCGCCCAGCTCTATGAAAAGACGCACTATGGCCAGGGCATGCTCCCGTTCGCCTAAGGCCCCATGGGCTTTTGCTAACAGCTGAAAACCCTCCAGAGACAGGCCTCCGGCTCGGTGCTTTTCCACCAGGAGATCCCTGGCCTCTTCGCATCTCCCACTTTTCAGCAGGCTCTGGACTTCTTCCAGCACCTCTTTCTCCTCTGGAGAAGCGGGGCCCAGTTCCTGCTTGCTGAACGTGACTTCTGTCTCCCTACCATCGACGATCATGGGCACAGGCTCGCCGGGCTTAAGCACTCCCAGATCAAGTAGGGCGCGACCCGCCGCAAACTTCCATTCCTTGGGCACCACCCTGCTGACGAGAATAGACTTTCCAAAGGCGATGCCCCATTCGCCCAGCCTAACCAGCAAGGAAACGGTCTCCTGAGCCAGCTTCGCTGACAGATCAGGCTTGAACAGACTGGCCAAGAACAAGGTCCTGTTGCCCCCATGGCTGAGGGCCTGCTCTATCTTCTCTGGAGCAGGTTTTGCACCCGTCAGCAGATCGGGCGCGGTGTAAGGCAGAGGAAAACCTGGGATCACACCCTGGTCCACCAGTTCTGCCACGGTGATGTAGGCTTCCAGGAAGCCCCAGCCGAGATCCTTGACTTGCGACCAGACCTCAGCGGCTTCTTCAAGGTAATGCAAGTTGAAAAAGGCCACCCCGACCTGAAAGAGATCTTCGGGGGTCTGGTAAAAGCGTTCCCAGCGTTGGTGCAGATCGATCACCAGGCGGTGGTCGTCTAGATGGCCTGCGGCTCGTTTGATGATTACGGTGTACTCCCGCCAGGCCTCAGGCTCAAAGCCCAGATTACGGGGGTTCTGCGCCCCTGTTTCGAACATAGTAATAGCCCGCCGCAGGTATGCCCTGGCTTCGCTGCTGCGCCCGAGGTCACGGGCGATCATGCTGGCCAGAGCCCAGGCAAAGGGGCTGAGCACCCCTTTGTTCAGCTCGGGCTCAAGGACGCGCCAAGCCTCTGCAGGCTTTCCACCGTTGTAGAAGGCAGTAGCCAGGTTGTTGCGCAGCACAGGATGGTCATCGAGCTGCAGCATCTTGGCAAAGGTCGCAGCTGCTCCTTCCCACTCCCCGCGCCTGAGCTGTTCATTGCCCAGTTCATTCAGTTTTGCTAGGGTCTGCACAGTAAACCGATCCACCGCCATCTCTCCATTTCGTCCCAGCAGAACACTGCTGCCTGTTCGGCCCGCGCCGCCTGCTGGCAAATACTTAGTTTGGTTCTACAACGCCGCAGCGCCTCCTGCCTCGCTGCGGAGCCGAAAGAAGCTCCCGCTGCCGCTGCAGCGAGAGCTGCTTATCCCATGTGCCTTACTGCCCAAGAGCCACCCTCTTGGCGAGAAGGATATCAGGTTTGCCGAAGCCATTGGCATCGGGAATCACCCCGATGATCTGAAAACCGAGCTTCTGGTAGAACTCATAGGGATGACCCTTGAGGTTTTGGATATTCTGCAGCCGGTCAAACAGGCGGTCGTAGAGGTCTACACCAGCCAGGGAAGTCATGCCGTTTTCATCATCACTGGCTGCGTAGAGCGTAAGGCCGCCGCGGCGCCGCACCTGTTCTTCCAGGTCCCGCACTAACATGGTGCCAATACCCCGCCTACGGTGGCTGCCATCTACAACCACGGGATGCAGCTCCCAGACGCGGCCTTTGTACTGGGGGATGGCCCCGATCCAGCCCAGCACGCGGCCCTGCTCATCCAGGACTGCCCGGCAGATCCGCTCCGGGCTCAAACACTCCTCCACCTCCGCGAGCGCCGTGGGCAGGTCGGGCCAGGCTTTCGGCCAGTTCTCGCGGAAGCCCCCCACCAGAAGCCTGGCCGCCTGTTCTATTTGCTCCTTGGTTCCATGCTGCAGGGAAATGATCCTCATGGGCTGGTCCTCCTAAGCCGGCTGCTCGTTCTGCTACAGGATCGTGCAGCCCAGGACGTGCTCTGCTTCCTTCAGGGCAAAGCGGTGTGCCTGCTCATCAAAGGAGGCCACGCCTTCTTTGAAGATCGTCACCTGGTAGCCTAGGTTCCGGGCATCCGCTGCGGTGTAGAGCACGCAGATGTTCGTGCACACGCCCACGAGACACAGCTCAGTGACCCCTTTTTCGCGCAAGTAGAGATCGAGTTCAGTACCGAAAAACGCACTGTAGCGGCGCTTGTGGATGATCTTGTCCCCAGGCTGCACCTCCAGTTCCGGGATAATGGCGCTGCCCGTGCTCCCCGCCACGCAGTGGGCCGGGAACATCTGGAACTCCTTGTCATCTGCTTCGTGATGATCGCAGATGAAGATGACAGGGCATCCGTGCTCCCGGAATTTCGCGACTTTGGCCTGGATAAAGCCTATGATGCCGCGGCCTGCTGGGCCCGTGGTGAGCACACCATCTTCGGCAATGAAGTCGTTGAGCATATCAATGACCAGCAGTGCTTTCATCAGTCTCCTCCTCCACCCGCTAGTTGGCGGTGGTTAGTTTGCCCCTGAGCAGTTCCACCTGTTCAGCGCTGAGGCCGATGCCTTGGAGATACTGCTCCGCGGCTGCTGCCAGATCGACCCCCTCCAGGCTTGCCCCTTTGGGCAGCCCGGCCATTTCACGCAGGGCAGCGAGCACGTTGCTCTCCGCGATCTTCTCATACTGCTCCGAGCCGTACTCCACGCCGTAGTAGTTCACATAGCTGAGCATGTAATCTTCCTTGATTTCCTGCAGACGAGCCCCAACTAGTGCCTCCAGGAGCGCTGAAACGAATCCAGCCCGGTCTTTGCCTTCCGTGCAGTGAATCAGGTAAGGCCCTTCATGGGCCAGGAGGAACTCCAATCCCCTTTTCAGCTTGGCCTGGAAGTCCTCAGAGCGGAAGTCTACACCCATGTTCAACAGGATGACCTGGCCCTGTTCATAGAGTTCCTTGTAGTAGGGCGAGTTAAAATCAGGCTGAGCCAAGTAGCTTTCCAGTTCCTCTTGGCCGTCGGCCAAATTGATTACTGTCCTGACGCCTGCGGCTTTGATCAAAGCATCGGCATAGGCGGCCCTGCCCAGTTCATTGTTCACCGGGCTGCTGCAGCGGAAATAGGTGCCTGCTGCCATCTGGCCCACGGCCACCTCGCGGAAGTTGGCAAAGATCTCGTCGCTGGCGTAATCGGCGCGCTCATTGGTCCTGGTGAGCTGGCGGTTGAGCCATTCCGCCAGGTAGCTGGCTTTTTCCACCAAAGACAGGGCAACCGCGGCTCCTTCCTCGACGCCGTAGGTGCCAGCAAAATTGCCCATGTTGATGGCCACCACCACATTAGCCGTGCCCGCGCCGCCTGGACCGCGCACCAGGACGCTGCCCACATCAACGTCGCTGTAGGCGGTGACGAAAGGCGCCTCCAGGACAACCCCCGCCACTTCTACCTGCAGCAGATCGCCGAACTCAAAGCCGGCGTCCAGCAGAGCCTGGGTGAGCAGATCCAGGGTCAGGTTGCCGTACTTGTCCACGGCGGTGACACTGCCGGTGACGCTGGGCTGCGCCAGCACCGCGCTGCCTGCAGTGAGCGTCAATACCAAAGCCCAAATCAACACACTCCAACGCTTCCTCACAGTAACCACCTGTCTTTCTCGAAATGGTTATGTATTAGCTTTCTGCTCTCTCGGGCCCACTCCTTCCTAAGGGCAAACTGGCAGGGAGAAAAAGGGTTCTGTGCCGTGATTCACGAATAATGGGCCAAACGCAGCGACGCGGAGGTGGCACCATGCGTATCGCGGTTGTCGGCCACATCTGTCTAGATCTGATTCCCCATTGGCAGGTCGGGGGTCTAGACTGCTTGAGACCCGGCACCATCGTGGAAATGAACGGGCTCGCCTTTTCCCCGGGAGGGGTGGTGTCCAACACCGGCCTTTGCTTGAGGCGGCTGGGTTTTGACCCCATCCTCGTAGGGAGGGTGGGGAGCGACCACCTGGCCAACATTATCGCCAGTATCTTCGAACAACAGGGTATGTCCCCGGACTTCCTGCACCGCTCCTCGGGCACTACCTCTTACACGATCGTGCTCAGCCCTCCAGGCACAGACCGCATCTTTCTCCATTACCCTGGCTGCAACGATGAGTTTTCCGTGGATGACATTGATTACTCTGCGCTTGCCGGCAGCTTCTTTCACTTTGGCTACCCGCCCCTGATGCGGGAAATGTATACAGAAGGCGGCAAGAACCTCGCGGCCGTCTTTCAGAAAGCCAAGGATGCGGGCTGCATCACCAGCCTCGATATGGCCGTCCCCGACCCCAACGCACCTTCCGGCCAGGTGGATTGGGAGGAAATTTTAGCCCGCGCCCTGCCCTATGTTGACGTTTTTCTGCCCAGTCTGGACGAACTGCTCTTCATGGTGGCGCCGGAAGAGTATGCAGCGCTGAGAAAGGGCTCACTCCGGCTCAGCACCGCCCTTTTGGACCGTTTGGGCCAGCACCTTTTGGAGCTGGGCACAGCTGTGGCCGGTATCAAGCTGGGCAGTGAAGGGTTCTATCTCTGCTCCGGAGCCCGAGCCGGGACGCTGTTTGGCGCCCAGTGGGCGAACCGCCAGCTGCTCTCTCCTGTGTTCCAGGTCACCGCTCGGGGCACCACGGGTGCGGGAGACACCACCATTGCCGGCTTCCTAGCTGGTCTGGCCTTGGGGCAGGAACCTTGTGGGGCCGCCACCCTGGCCACGGCCGTTGGTGCCTACACCGTAGAAGCCGCAGCCGTAGAGGGGGTACCTGCCCTGACCGAGGTCCAAGCACGGATCAGCAGCGGCTGGCCCCGCGGTGCCTGCACCATAGCTGCACCGGGCTGGGTTCCAGGCAAACTCGGCGTATTGGTGGGGCCGAAAGATGGGTCTTTCCTCAGCTAAACCCCAAGGTCCGCAGCCCCTGAGTCTCAGCACGCCGCATGGCCCCTGCTCCTGGACAGAACCGTACAGTTCTTATTTCCTTCACGACGAGATTGTTGACAGACTTACTAATATTACCTATACTTGAGTTGTTGCTGTTGAACCCAAGGGGTTGGGAGTTAGCTGACATGACTACACAACTATTGCTGCGCATCCTGCTTGCAAGTCTAGGACTGCTGGCAGGATTTTGGTATCTTATTCGCGTGCACCGCGAAGCGAAGTACGAAAAGCGCCGTCTGGAACTGGCCTTGGCCGGGAGCAAGATTGCGCTTTGGGACTGGTCCAGTACCAACGGCTTTATCCGCCGCAGAAAGAGCTACGCTGACATGCTGGGGTACGGTCAAGATACCCTGATACAGGAGCAGGACTTCGCCAGCGCGCTGATCCATCCCGAAGACCTGCCCCGCATCGAGGATGCTCTTGAGAGCTATCTGTCCGGCACAACGCCAAGTTTCGAAGAGGAACTGCGGCTGTTGGATGCCCAGGGTACCTGGCGCTGGGCGCTGGCCCGCGCGGTGGTCGTGGCTTGCGATAGGCGCCGCCGGCCCACCAAAGTGGTGGGCGTCACGATCGACATTACCGACCGAAAGCAGGTGGAAATGCAGCTGCGGGAACTGAGTTATCGGGATCCTGTAACCGGGCTGCACAACCGCACCTACTTCGATCTGAAAGTCCAGGAGCTGGATAGGCCGGAAGCGCTGCCCCTGAGCATTATCATGGGGGATTTGAACTTTCTCAAGATGGCCAATGACACCTTCGGCCACGATGCTGGAGATTCCCTGCTGGCCAGTGCCGCCAAGATACTGAAAAGCTGCTGCCGTGCCGATGATATCGTCACCCGCTGGGGCGGTGACGAATTCGCCATCCTGCTGCCGAACACAACGGAAGAGGAAGCGGTGAGCATCTGCGAGCGCATCCGCACCGCCTGTGCCCAGGCGCAGAAAAACCCGGTGCAGCTCAGCGTGGCCGTGGGAGCCGCGACCCGCACCAGCATGGCTGAACCTGTGGAAGGCGTGATCAGATCCGCGGAAGACTGGATGTACAAGTACAAAATCATGGAGCGGGGTGAAGACACCCAGCGCTGGGAAGCCATTACCAAAAGACTTGCCCACCTCTGCTAAGCTCCAGACCGCGAAAAACGGCCAGCGTCAGTAACACGCTGGCCGTTTTGCTCTGTTCTTACCTAGCCGCTCCCAGGTAAGCCTCCTGCACCTTGGCATCCTGGAGCAGCTCGCGGCCTGGCCCTTCCAAGACCAAACGCCCCGTTTCCAAGACATAGGCATAATCCGCTATCTCCAGAGCCTTTTTGGCGTTTTGCTCCACCAGCAAAATGGTGTTGCCCCGCTCCCTGAGCAGGAGGATGATCTCAAACACTTCCTTCACCAACAGGGGAGCCAGCCCCAGGGAGGGCTCATCCATCATGAGGATCTGTGGGCTGCTCATGAGCGCCCTGCCCACAGCCAGCATCTGCTGCTCACCGCCGGAAAGGGTCCCCGCTTTCTGCCAGCTGCGTTCCCTCAATCTGGGGAAAGTGCTGTACACTGCCTCCAGATCTTTGGCGATGGCCTTTTGATCGCTGCGCGTGTAGGCACCCAAGAGCAGGTTCTCTTCCACAGTCAAGTTGGCAAAGACCCGCCGGCCCTCGGGCACCATGGTGATGCCCCTCGTGACAATGTCTTTGGTGGGCAGATGCGAGATGTCTTCTCCTTTGTAGAGCACTTGGCCCTTAGCCTTTTTCACCAGACCCATGATGGCCCGCAGGGTCGAGGACTTGCCGGCACCATTGGCCCCAATCAGGGTCACGATCTGGTTCTCCTTGATGGTGAGGTTGATGCCCCGCAGAGCAGCAATGCCTCCATAGTTCACGTGCAAATCGTGGATTTCCAGCACCTAGCCCACCCCCAAATAGGCTTCAATCACCTTGGCATTCCGCTGCACTTCGCTGGGGCTGCCCTCGGCGATCAATACCCCGTGGTCTAAGACATAAATTCTTTCGCTGATCTCCATAACCACTTCCATGTGATGCTCAATGAGGAAGATGGTCAGGTCAAACTCCTCTTTGATCTCCTGGATGAAATCAGTTAGCTCCCTGGTCTCCTGTGGGTTCATGCCCGCCGCCGGCTCATCGAGGAGCAGCAGCTTGGGCTCTGTGGCCAGGGCCCGGGCCATTTCCAGCCGCCTCTGCATGCCGTACGGCAGGGAGCTGGCCCTTTCGTCTTTGAAGTCCTGCAGCCCGATCTTCTCCAAGAGATACAGCGACTTCTCGTAAATTTCCCGCTCTTCCCGGGCATAGCTGGGAATCCTCAGCACTGAGGACAGTACGTTGGATTTCAGGCGCAGGTGGTTGCCGATAAAGACATTGTCTAGAACAGACAGCTGACCGAACAGTCTTGTGTTCTGGAAAGTGCGGCAGATGCCCAGTTTGGCGATGCGGTCCGGGCTCAGCCCCACCAGTTGGTGTGTTTCGCCGTCCCTGGGATGGAAAAAGATCTGCCCTTCCGTGGGTTTGTACACCCCAGTGATCACGTTGAACACGGTGGTCTTCCCCGCTCCATTAGGGCCGATCAAGCCTACAATCTGCCCGCGTTTGACCTCCGCGCTGAAACTGCTGCAGGCCACTACTCCTCCAAACTTCATGGTCAGGTTCTCAATTCTCAGCATAGCTAGCCTCACGCCCTTTTAGCCTGGTCAAAAGCCCCTCTCTGCGCAGAACGACCACCAGGATCAAAATGATGGAGAAGATCACCATCCGCATGCCGGGAATGCCCTTGATCTGGATGAACCCCAGGTTGATGGACTCATCCAAAAAGCGCAGGGCTTCCATCATGACTGTGACCACCACGGCCGCGACCACTGTGCCTGTGATGCGCCCCAGGCCGCCCAGCACCACGATAAGCAGGATGTTGAAGGTCAAGGTGATCCGGAACATGTTGGGGTCGATGGTGCCCAACAGTGATGCCAAAAGGCCGCCGGCCACTCCAGCAAAAAACGAGGCAAAGGCAAAACTCAGCACCTTATGTCTAAACAGGTTGATGCCCATGGCTTCCGCAGCTATTTCATCTTCCCTGATGGCCATGAACGCTTTTCCGTAGCTGCCCCTGATCAAGAAGCTGACAAACCAGATGGTGACGAAGGCCACCCCCCAGCTCCACCAGGTGTTGGTGTAGTTGGGGATGCCCTTCAAACCCAAAGCCCCGTTGGTGAGGGACTGGGTGTTGGTGAACACCACCCGGATGATCTCGGCAAAGCCCAAAGTGGCAATGGCCAGGTAGTCATCTCTCAGCCTCAAGACGGGCGCGCCGATCAAAACGCCCAGGAAGGCGGAAATCAAACCAGCCACGAGCAGGGCTGGGAGAAAGCCCATTTCCACATTGGCCAGCCAGGGCACGATGGGCTGGAAGAAGAAGTTCATTTCCTTCATGGGGATGGGCATGGTGAGCAGGCCCACCGTGTAAGCCCCTACAGCCATGAAGCCGGCATGCCCCAGGGAAAACAGCCCCGTAAAGCCGTTAATCAAGTTCATGCTCAGACCCAAAGTCACATAGATCCCGGAAAGGTTGATGATCCTGATCTTGTAATCGTCCAAGTACTTATTGGCTAGAAACAGCGCCAGCACTGTGCCCACCAGGGCGAGTAGGGCAAGGCGCGTTCTCCGTTGTTCATTCATGGTCTCACCTTCCCCGCGGTTTTTCCCCACTGCAGTACAACAACGCACCTGAACTTAGGCCTCATCACCACAGCCTAAACCTTCTCCGTTTGACTTTGGCCCATAAGGCCCGAAGGTTTAAAGAGCAGGATGATGATGAGCACCACAAAGGCAAAGGCATCGCGATAGCCTGTGAGCCTGGGCAGCAGGGCCACCAGCATAATCTCGCCTAGGCCCAACAGGAAGCCTCCAGCCACAGCTCCAGCGATGTTGCCAATGCCTCCCACGACTGCAGCAATGAAACTCTTCAGACCCGGCATCACGCCCATTAAGGGCATCAACTGGGGATAACGCGCTCCCCACATAATGCCCCCCACCGCGGCTAAAAAGGAGCCCATGAAAAACGTGATGGAGATGATCCGGTTGATGTCGATACCCATCAGACTCGCTGTTTCATAATCCCTGGACAGGGCGCGCATGGCCATGCCCGTTTTGGTTTTGGTTATGAAGTAGGTAAGCCCAATGAGGAGCAGAATGGTCACGACTGGAATGATGAACGTGATGACGTTGATGGACACTCCCCTGACTTTTACAACATGGTTCAGAATACGAGGAACAGGGAAGGCGCGAGGCCTTCCCCCAAACAGTACGATCCCCAAGTTTTGTAAAAGAAAGGAGGCGCCAATTGCGGAGATGAGGATGGTGATGCGCGGTGACTCCCTGAGAGGTTTGTAGGCTACTCTTTCCAGCAGCAGGCCCACAAGACCTGTGAGTGCCGGAGCGATAATGAACACCAGCCACCAAGGGATCGCCGTGTAGATGATCCCAAAATAGGTGAGGTACACTCCCAGCATGAAGATGTCGCCGTGGGCGAAGTTGATCAGCCTGAGGATTCCGTAAACCATGGTGTAGCCAATGGCGATCAACGCATACAAGCTTCCCAGGGAAATGCCGTTAGTCAGGTGCTGCAGGAACAAAGACAGGTTACCCACGTTTGGCCCCCTCCTCAAGCGTCAAATCAGAACTCTGGCTCCACCGTCGTCAGATAGACGAATCTGCCGTTTTCCACCTTGTTGATTACAGCAGATTTCACAGCATCTCCGTTTTCATCCAACGAGATGATCCCCGTGGCACCCATGAACCCCTGCACCTGGGCCAGGCCATCGCGGATGGCTTGCGGTTCAGCGGAGCCCACCTTTTCGATCACATCCAGGATGAGCATGTAAGCATCGTAACCCAAGGCAGCGAAGGCGTTGGCTTCCTTGCCGAACTTCTGCCTGTAGGCGCCGAGGAACCGGTCAGACTCGGGAGTTACGGGCGCCTCAGCGGTGAAGTGGGTGCTGAACACAGCTCCTTCCACTGCTTCGCCGCCGATGGAGAGGAACTCAGGTGCTTCCCAGGTGTCGCCGCCCAGGAAGGGAGCCTCAATGCCCAGATCCCTGGCCTGCCTGATGAGCAGGGCAGATTCGCCGTAGTTGCCGGGGGCAAAGATCACATCGGGATTCTTGTTCTTAACGTTGGTGAGCTGGGCGGTGAAGTCTTGGTCGCCCGTGTTGTAGGAGGAGATTTCCACAATGCTGTTGGGGTTGCCTGTGAGTTTTCTGAAGGCGTCAATGAAGTACTTGGATAGACCTACCGAATAGTCTTGGGTCACGTCCTGGATGACCGCCGCAGTCTTGGCCCCCAGTTCATTGACGGCATAGTTGGCCATAACCGTTCCCTGGAAAGGATCGATGAAGCAGACTCTGAAGTAATAGTCGTTATTCAGGGTAACCAAGGGGTTCGTGGGCGAGCAGCCGACCGCGGGGATCTGCTTCTGCTTGACAATGTCTCCTGCGGCCATGGACAGCGAGCCCGATGCTATTTTCGCCGGAGCCCTGCACATGGAAGCCGCTATTTTGACCCAACAAGTGCGGGCCATGGGCGTGGATGTTCCCTTCTTCGGCTCCAATGCCTTTGCTGACCCCGTTACCATTCGCTTGGCGGGCGATGCACTGAACGGCGTCTACTCCGCCGCCGGTTGGGTTCCCAACACACCTAATCCCATCGGTGCGGCTCTGTCTGCAAAGTACAAAGAACTCTATGGTGAAGACTGCGCCAAGGCAGCAGCCCAGATTTACGACCATGTGCTGGTGATCACTGAAGCCATCAGGCGGGCTGGCACCACCGACCGTGCTGCTGTGCGGGATGCCATGAACACCATCTCCGATTTCCAAGGCGCGATCACCCGTTATGATCTGCGGACCAACGGCGACGCCGGGCGTGGCGGCCTCTTGGCTCAGATCGTGGACGGAGTGCCGGAAATCATCAAGCCCATTTACTCCGAAAAGATCATCAACTAACCTGCTCGACTCACAAGATTAGATGGCGGAGGGCCCAGCCTTCCGCCATCTATAAAGGAAGGGTAGAAATGAATCTGCAACTACTGGTCTCTGGTATAGCCATGGGCTTTATCTACGCCATGGTTTCCATGGGCATGGTGCTGATCTTCCGGGCGGTGAACATCGTGAACTTCGCCCAAGGCGAGTTTCTGATGTTCGGCGGCTACTTGTGTTATATGTTCAACCGCCAGCTGCATCTGCCCATTGTGCCGGCCCTCCTCCTGGCCGCCCTGGCCATGGGTGTGGTTGGCGTGATCTTTATGTTCACCTCTTACTGGCCGCTGCGCAATGCGCAGATTCGAGCCATTGTTGTGAGCGCCATGGGAGCTTCCATTGTCTTCAAGGAAGGGGCCCGCTTGATTTGGGGTTCCATCCCGGTCACAGTGGATCGCGTCGTCAAAGGAACCGCAGTTATCGCCAACACTGCAGTGGTACAGTGGCAGAACATCGCCATCATCGGCATCTCCTTTATCCTCATCCTGTTCGTCTATCTTCTCTTGGAGCGGACTTTCATCGGCCACATCATGCAGGCAACTGCCCAGGATCGCTACATGGCCTCTTTGGTGGGCATTCCCGTCGTTTTCTCCATTGCCCTCACCTTTGCCTTAAGCGCGATGCTCACTGGCATCGGCGGCGGCCTTTTGGCTCCCCTCTTTTTCCTCAACAACACCATGGGTTACACCACCAATGCCAAGGCCTTTGCGGCAGTAGTGATCGGCGGATTCGGAAGTGTGCCCGGGGCGGTCATCGGAGGACTGCTGGTGGGTCTGATTGAGGCTTTCGGCGGAGCCTATATCTCCACAACTTACCAGCTGGTCATTATCTACGTCGTCCTGGTCTTCTTCCTCATGTTCCGGCCGCAGGGTATCTTCGGCACAAGAATCCAGGAGAAAGCTTAGGGGGTGCTGCCGTGGAACGCGCTTACAGACGATTAGATCCGAAACGAGTTGTGTTCACAGCCCTGCTCTTAGCCGTGTGCCTGAGCATCCCTAGGCTGACCGACAGCTACATGCTGCGAGTGTTCAATATAGCCTGGATCACCTGCCTCTGCGTGCTCAGCAATTATGTGCTGTTGGGTATGTGCGGCCAGAACTCCTTTGCCCAAGCGGGCCTGTGGGGTGTAGGTGCTTATATTACAGCCAATGTGGTTATGAAGCTGGGTTGGCCTCCGTTGCTGGCCTTGCTTCTAGCAGGGCTGGGCACAGGCCTGTTGGCCTTTGTACTCGGCTTTGCCTTTTTCCGGCTGCGCCATTATTACTTCACCTTCGCTTCCGTGGGCTTGATGACCATCCTCAACGGCCTGTTCATGAACTGGACACCGTTCACCGGTGGTGCCCTGGGGATCTCCAATGTGCCCAGCTTTTCTTTGGGCAGCTTTGTGGTCAATACAGAAGAAGCCAACTACTTCTTCATATTCCTGATCTTTGTCATCGCCTACCTGCTCATCAAGAAGCTGTACCATTCCCCCCTGGGCCGTTCTTTCATGGCCATCCGGGATAACGAGATGGCCGCCAACTGCCTGGGCATCAACAGTCTGCTCACAAAGAGCATCGCCTTCGGCATCACCGGCATCCTGTGCGGTGTCGCCGGCGCCTTGTATGCTTTTCTGGCGGGCTATCTGAGCTACCAGACCTTCACCTATCAGCAGTCCACCATGTACTTGATCATGGTCATGTTGGGCGGAACCTCAGCTCCTTCCGGGGCGGTGATCGGTACGATGATCATCTCTCTGCTGCAAGAATGGGTCAGGCCCCTGCAGAACTACATGCAGTTTTTCTACGGTTTGGGGATTGTGCTTCTCATGATCGTTCAACCAGAAGGAATTTTGGGAGGAGGGAGAGCGCTCTATGAAAAATGGCACAGTCGCAAAAGACCGGCCAGTACTGTCGCTAAGTAAAGTATCCAAACGCTTCGGCGGCGTGGTCGCGGCTAACGAAGTAACCTTTGACCTCTATGCCGGAGAGGTTTTCGGCCTCATCGGCCCAAATGGTGCCGGGAAAACGACGCTGATCAACCTTATCACCGGCGTTACGCCGGCGGATGAAGGTGAGATCACCCTCCAAGGCAGAAACATCACTCAGCTCCCCACCCACACCAGAGCGAAACTAGGCATAGTGCGCACTTTCCAGCATCCCCGCATCCTGGATCGCTGCGATGTCTATACCAATCTGGCAGTAGGTGCTGACCTTGCGGGACGCAGAAGAGTTTCCAGCCGCAATGGCCGTGAAGATCGACTGGAACAGCTGTTGGACCTTGCTGGCCTTACGGAGATCAACCTGAACGACTCCATTGACAAGCTCTCCTACGGACAGCAGAAGCTTTTGGAAGTGGTGCGGGCTATGCTGAGCCAGCCCCTGGTGCTCCTGCTGGATGAGCCTGCTGCAGGCCTCAACCGCGCCGAAATGGACCATGTAGTGAAATTGATCAAATTGGCCACACAGGAAAACATCGCAGTGCTCCTCATTGAGCATGCCATGGACCTGGTGATGAACAACTGTCACCGCGTCACGGTGCTGAACTTCGGGCAGCAGATCGCCACGGGCACGCCTGAGGAAGTCCAAAGCGATCCTGAGGTGATCCGAGCCTACTTGGGAGGTGCAGCCCATGCTGCGCGTTAGAAACTTAGTTGCGTCCTATGGGTATAACCAGGTGCTGCACGGCATCGACCTGGATGTGGGCCAGGACGAAATTGTCACCCTCATCGGCAGCAACGGGGCTGGGAAGACAACGCTGCTCAACTCCATTTCTGGACATGTGAAGATCAGCGGGGAAATCTACTACCAAGATGTCAACATCGCCGGCAAAAGCCCCCACGCCATAGCCCGCTTGGGTCTGCTCCAGGTCCCAGAAGGGCGCCATGTCTTTCCGGGATTGACAGTAGAAGAAAACCTGGCTGTGGGCACCGTAGTCAACCGGGGCATGCGCATCCGCAAAGGCGATCTCTCCCAAGATCTCGACTTCGTGTATCAGATCTTCCCCCGGCTGAAGGAACGGCGCAAACAGCTGGCTTGGAGTCTCTCCGGAGGCGAGCAGCAGATGCTGGCCATTGCCCGTGCGCTCATGGGCCATCCCAAGCTGCTCCTCTTGGATGAACCGTCCATGGGTTTGGCCCCCCTGATTGTGGAGGAAGTGTTCGAGAGAATCGTGGAGATTAACAGACTGGGTACACCGGTGCTGCTGGTGGAGCAGAATGCCACCATGGCTCTGCGGGTGTCAAAACGGGCGTACATCCTCGAACGAGGGCGCGTGAAGTTCTCGGGAGATTCAAAGGAAGTGGCCCAAGACGAAAGGGTTCGCGAGGCCTATCTAGGGGTGATCCGACGCTAGCACGCCGCTTAGAAGGGGCGCGTCTCTAGAGGAGCCTGGAAGGACAAAGGGCTGTACCGAAAAAATAAAGGAGTGAGGTAGATGATCTATCACAGCGCAAAGATCAAAAGGACCATTGTGATTCATCTCTCCATGGGTGAAGATGTTCTGGAATCGATTAAGGCCGTGATCGCACGGGAAGGAATCAAAAGCGGGTTAGTGCTCACGGGTTATGGAACGCTGGATATCGCGCGTTTTCACTACATCACCCATACCAACCTACCGCCCAACGATGAGTTCAAGGTGATCAGAGGTCCCCTGGAGCTCACGGGCATGCACGGGGTTATCGCCGATGGCGAACCACACATCCACTTTACGTTCTCCGATATGGAGCAGGCCTACGGCGGTCATCTCGAACCGGGGTGCCGTACCCTCTACCTGTGCGATATAGTCCTCGCCGAGCTGGAAGATGTGGATATGAGCTTTGTGGTTGATCCCGTAACAAAACTGCGGGGTTTGACCCTAACCCCCAGGATCGAGGAACCAGGAGTGAAGGTCGAGGTTGAGGACGCGCGCAACGTGAGGATCGTGAAAGACTGAGCGCGTAGACAATCCATCTTCGAGCATCAAAGGGGTAAAGGCGGCGGTGCACCGCTGTCTTTACCCCTTTTTGCTCCGGTTTACACACAACAATGCTTTTTCCTTTTAGTCTATCTCCAAACCCATGAAAAAGATATCTACGAACTCACCGTTGATGTGGAACTCCCTGGAGCGGCGGCCCTCCTGTCTAAAGCCGAACTTCTCATACAAATGGATCGCGGGCTGGTTATCCACCCGCACCCTCAAGTTCACTTTGCGGATCTCCCCTGTGCTCCGGCACCAATGGAGAAAGGCCCCGAGCATGGCCGCGCCGATGCCCTTGTTCCAGTGGCTTTTGCGCACGCTCATCCCAAACTCCCCCGCATGGCTCATGCGCTTGCGCAGCCCTGCAGTAAAGGAAAGGCTGGCCACCAGCTCATCCCCTAGGAAGCCCACCAGGTAAATGGCGGTGGAGCGCTTCTGTACGGCCGCCAAGTATTCCTGTTCCTGGGCCAGAGTTAGATCAAACTCGCCAGGACCAAAGGTCAGGTTGTCACTCTCTCCGCTGATCGCTTCCACATAATCCAGCAAACCGGCTGCATCCTGCGGTGTAGCCTCCCTGATCACCAGTTCTTCCCCTGTTTTCAGCCTAATGCGCCGCGGCTGGAACTTCTGCATGCTGTTCCCCTTTCCCTGCCTAACTGCTGCGTGCCTGCAGCCAGTTGGTTTTCTCCTCAAGATTCTCCTCCCCAAGCCATTCTCCTACTCCCTGGGTCCTGGAACTACCCATTTACCACGGCAAAGAGGTAACTCAAGAGGTAACTGCAAAAACAGGTATTCGGGCAGGAACGCTGAAAAACGTAGAGTAGTCCTTGATCAGCAAAGCACGCCGCAGCGAAGGGAAGAAAATCCATGCTGGTTAAAGAACTGTCAGTGGTTGAATGCCTACTGGGCCTGGAACTAGAGCTGCCTGCCCTGGGCAACTTCTGGGTCCGTTCTGCCGTTAGAAACGATGGGGTGGTTCTAGGAGCCTATGTCAACGCTGGACCCACTCCGCGGCTCGCGGGAATCCTGACCCTATGCTCAAACCAACCGCTGCCATCGAATATGTTTTTGTAAGTGAGCAGTTTCGAGGCCAAGGAATCGGCACCCACCTAGTGGAAGCGGCGGCTTCGGTGGCCAGACAGAAGGAGAAGCCGGCCCTCAAGGCGCGAACCATCGTTCAGGACCCCTTTGGCGGCATCTACGCCCGAATGCTGGAAAAGGCCGGGTTCATGCCCACTGATACGGCCAGTTTAGTTCGCTTCAGTGACAATCCCAAAACGCGGCAGGCCTGGGCCGAGTTTATGGAAACGCGGGGACGCCGCATCTGCAAGAAGCTAGAAGAAAGAGGATACCGCACCATATCCTTTGCGGAGGCGGACGCAGAACTCATGCAGCGCTTTGGAGAAGCGGTGAAAACCAGCTTCCCCTTCCATCTCGATCCCTTTCTGTTCCTGAACAACCGCGACCAAAGACCGGTGCGCGAGTTCAGCTTTTTGACCCTCAAA
>JAAYMM010000035.1 GCA_012521335.1 Bacillota bacterium
GTAGCGGGTGGGCCAGCGGATCACGCCGGCGATCAACGCCGCTTCGGCCAGGCTCAGATCCTTAGCTGCTTTGCCGAAAAATGCTCTGGCGCCTGCCTCGATGCCGTAGATGCCGTGGTTGAGGTAAAATTCGTTCAAGTAGGCTTCCAGGATTTCATCTTTCGAATACTTGCGCTCGATCTGCACTGCCCAGAGAAACTCCTCCAACTTGCGCATGATCGTCTTTTTCTGAGTCAAAAACACGTTGCGGGCCAGCTGCATAGTGATAGTCCCGCCGCCTTGGGCAAACGACCATTCTTTCAAATTGACCAGGATCGCTCGGCCAAAGGCGATGAAGTTGATGCCATGGTGGTTGTAGAATTGATCGTCCTCGATGGCGATCACTGCGTTCTTCACGTGGTCAGGGAGTTCGTTAATGTCCACTGGGATGCGGTTCTCAGTGTACAGATCCGTGATTAACCGCCCGTGAATATCATAGATGTAAGTAGTGAAGTTCTGACGAATATTGACCTGGTCGAGGCTGGGAGCACTGCCTAGATAAGCTGAGACGATGCCGGCAAAGGCACCCAGAAAAGTAGAACCTAGGATCACTAGTATGTATATGGCTGCGGTCTTTTTTTTCACCACGACACACCCCCGGGGGATCATTCAAGGATCATTATAACATATATTTTCGCCACTTAATCCCAAACCCCTAGGGTTTCAGCGCAACTTCGCCGGTACTTGAGGGAGGCGAGTGTCCGTGATAAACTGGCAGAGAAAGGGCCAGTTCACCTGGCGTACCTATCTAGGCCTCGTTCTTTTTATTTTGCTCTTGTTTTCGGTGTTGGGCTTGCTGATCGTGGAAGGCCGGCTGGCGCCTGTTCTGCACACTTGGGCTCAGACGCGGGCAGTGGCCCTGGCCACCCACGCCATAAACCAGGCCGTGGAAGACGTGTTGGGGGAGGCCCTAAGCAGCACGGATATTGCCCATCTGATTAGGGGCAGTGACGGCAGCCTGTTGGGTGTACAGTATGATATGGGCGCCGTCAACAGGGTGAGCAGCCGCGCCTCCCAACAGATCCTGGAGGCCTTGAGCGGCATGGGACAAGAAACCTTTTCCATTCCCCTGGGCCAGCTTACGGGGCTGCATTTCCTGGCAGCCAGGGGGCCAGGCATTCCCCTGCGGATGCTGCCCGTGGGCGCCCTCATCGCCAAACCTATGGCCAGTTTCGAAAGCGCGGGGTTGAACCAGACTTGGCACCGCGTTTTACTGGACATTGAGGTGACCCTGCGGGTTGCAGCCCCCTTATTGGCAGAAGAGATCGTGGTGGCCACCAGGGTGCCTCTGGTGGAAGAGATCTTCATCGGTGCGGTTCCTAACTGGTATTTCGCTGGTCAGGAGAACGTGACGATCAAAGAGGGCCGTGTGGAGTTTCCTTTGAACTGAGGGTTGAGGATGCTGCGCTACAATCACAGCTTAGTGGAACGGAAATGGATGGAACTGATAGAAGAGCAGAAGCAGGCGCAGCCAGGTGCTCCCCGCATATGTACCGTACTGGTGCCTGGAGATTCTGCTGAGATTGAGCTGGAAAACGCCCGCCTGGTGGTGCTCGCTGACTTCTTTGCTGCGCTGCGCTGGCCCGAGGGTTGGGTGCATGAGGTATGCGGAGGAACAGAGGATCTGCGGCGCGCGGCCTTACGCCTGGGGACTGCTCCGGCACTTACTCGTACACAGCCAGGCTTCCAGCTTGGGGTTGTGCCTCGGGACTATCAGCACCTGATCAGAGCGGTGGACTGCAGAGAGACTCTGTACGTGGGGCGTTTCTTGGGTGGCCTCGCCTTGGATGATCTGCTCTTGGATTTTGGCGGTGATGCGCTGCGCATTTTCTTCCTGTTCCAGGGGCCGCCGGAACGTGATTACCAGTTCAACTGGTACGGACTGGTCAGCGCCCACCGTTTTGTGCAGAGAGTCTGGCGTCTAGCCCAAAACCTCACGGAGGCGGCTTGGCACCCTTGGTCAGAAAGCAGCTTGCTGGAGCTGGCAGCCCTGGTTCAGAAGCGCTCCACCGCCGGCAAGCCCCATACGGCACTGGCGGCCCTCATGGCTTACCTGAAGCAAAAAACCGCCCTCTCGCCAGGTGAGGTGAGGGCGGTGGCTGAACTGCTGCGGCCTTTTGCGCCTTTTTTGAGCGCGGAGTTAACGAGCATGGCGCCGGTCGAGCACGATGATCACCGGCAGTGTGATCAGGCAGATGGCTAGAGCTATTATCTGGCTGAGCACAAAAGGCCCGTAAAGCTGGCTGTGCTGGCGAATGAAGTCGAGGAAAAAGCGCACAACTGAGTGGACGAACAGCGTGCGGAAGAAAGCATAGCCGTGATACTTGGGTTTTGAGGCCCACTTCCAGGCAAAAGGCAGAATGATCAGCGCAGCGGCCACTTCATAGAGTTGGGTGGGGTGGACCGGTCCCATGGTGGTGGGGAACTCTACGCCCCAGGGCAGGTCCGTAGGCGGGCCGTACAGCTCTCCACTGAGGAAGTTGCCCAAACGGATGAAGATGTGCCCGACAGGAAGGATGGGTGCTGCTGCATCTGCCAGCTGCCAGTAGCGGAGCTTATGCTTGCGGACGTAGAAGATACCTACTACCATAATGGCGAAAATGGCGCCGTGGGAAGCCATGCCGCCTCTCGAGAAGATCTCCCAGGGATTCTCCAGGATGTAGCGCCACTGAGGAAGAACGGCGCCCAAGCGGCTGCCCACAAGGCCTACAAAGGCGCTGAGGAAGTAAAGGTTCTCCACTACAGGTACGTCCAGACCATACAGCCTGGCAAAGTGCCGGGAGATGTAATAAGCTGAGATAAAGGTTAGAGCCATCAGGATTCCATACCAGTAAATGTCCAGTGAACCGATGCTGAAGGCGATGGGAGCCACCGTGATCACCTCGTAGACTGTGATAGGAGCTTATTCCACTTCTATCCCCACAATACCTGCTCACAGGGGAGGATTAACCGTGAAGAGAATTGTCTTGACCGGCGGCGGAACCGCAGGCCATGTCACTCCGCACTTCGCCCTAGTACCTGAGCTGCGTGCCAGGGGTTGGGATATCCACTATATTGGTACCCATACGGGTATTGAGCGGCAGTTGGTAGGAACTGAGCTGCCGTATTATCCCATCAGCGCAGGCAAGCTCAGGCGCTACTTCGATCTCAGAAACCTCAGCGACCCTTTCCGGGTGCTGAAGGGAGTGTTCGATGCCTACAGGCATCTCAGGCGCATAAAGCCCCAGGTTGTGTTCAGTAAAGGAGGGTTTGTGGCCGTACCCGTTACCATGGCCGCCTGGCTTTTGCGCATCCCCGTCATCCTCCATGAGTCTGACTTGACTCCAGGTCTAGCCAACAGGCTCTGCGTGCCTTTAGCCCGGAAACTGTGCGTCACTTTCCCTGAGTCTGTCAACTATCTGAAGGGCAAAGAAGCTGAAAAAGCGGTGGTGACAGGAACTCCGATCAGGGCTGAACTGTTTGCAGGTTCTAGGGAGAAGGGGCGGCAGATCTGCGGCTTTTCTCCAGGGCTGCCAGTGCTGCTGGTGATGGGAGGAAGCCTGGGTTCGGCTGTTTTAAACAGGGTGATCAGGGATAATCTGGCGCAGTTGACTCAGAGCTATCAGATCATCCATATCTGCGGACAGGGGAACCTAGAACCGCAACTGGCCAATCCGCGCTACTTCCAGGTGGAGTACGCCCGTGAGGAGCTGCCTCATCTCTTGGCTGCTGCAGACCTGGTGCTCTCGAGAGCCGGGGCCAACTCCCTCGTGGAACTGGTGGCTTTGGGCAAGCCGAATATCCTGGTGCCCTTATCCAGGCAGGCCAGCCGGGGGGATCAGATACTCAACGCGGCTTCCTTCGCCAGACAAGGGTACAGCCTAGTCGTGGAGGAAGAAGACTTGACCGGTGAAATGCTTGCAGACCGCCTGGCCCTGTTGCAGAAGGAGCGGGCTAGGTTTGTGGCCGCCATGGAAGCTTCTCCCCTGCGGGACGGAACAGGCAAAATCATCGCCCTGATCGAACAGGAGGCGCGGCGGGACTAGATTTGTTGCGGCCGCAAGTAAACTGTGGTATGATGTAGGCACACTACCAAAAGATGGGAGTGAATCACATGTCAGTGAAGCTCGCCGTGATTTACTACAGTTCCACTGGAACCAACTACCAGTTGGCCCAATGGGCAAAAGAAGGGGCTGAGGAACTCGGTGCTGAAGTCAGGGTACGCAAAGTCCCGGAGAACGCTCCCCAAGCGGCCATTGACTCCAACCCCGCTTGGAAGGCTCACTACGAAGCGACCCGAGATGTACCCGAAGTAACGCTGGCCGATCTCGAATGGGCGGATGCCATCATCTTCAGCGTCCCTACCCGTTTCGGGAACATGGCGTCACAGATGCGCCAGTTCCTGGATACCACAGGCGGTCTGTGGTTCCGCGGCAAACTGGTGAACAAAGTAGTTAGCGCCATGAGCTCGGCACAGAACTCCCATGGAGGCCAAGAGGCTACCATCCTATCGCTGTACACCAACATGTATCATTGGGGCGCCATTGTGGTGGCACCAGGTTATACTGACCAGTCTATCTTCGCAGGAGGAGGCAATCCCTACGGTACCAGCGTCACGGTAGACCAAGACGGGAACATGGTCGAAGACGTGGAAGCGGCAGTGAAGCATCAAGCTAAACGCACAGTGACCGTAGCGCAGTGGCTCAAGCAGGGCCGGGGGGAATAGATTGGTAAGAGCAAGCAAAAGGGCAGGATAACCTGCCCTTTTTTGATCCTTATTTCACAGTAATCGCCTTGGAACTCTCCCACAGCCCGTGGATATTGCAGTAGCTGAGGGCGATGAGGGTGCCACTCTGCTTCAGCCTAACCGTAACATTGGCTGCCGGGTCAGTGGAGCAGGGCCCATCCTGCGGCCCTTTGAGCCCCTCGCCATGGGCCGCAAACTGGATATCGGCCAGCTCGAAGGTGAAACCTTCACTAGGTTGGAAGAGCAGCTTGATCCATTTGATGTGGTGTTCAGCTGTGTTGGGGTGGGGGATCTCTTCACCGATGCTTACCTTTATCTCTACGGGTTCGCCTGCTGCAACGCTCTCTGGCGCTTCAATGACCGGCACGTGCTTTTCGCTCTTCCAATCGCCACTGCGCAGTACTTCACCGAGTTTCATAATCTACCTCCTCACAGTATGATGTTTTATCCCTATTTCTAGAACTGGCGGATTTCTCCTGCGCCTTGGGCAGTTATAAACGCAAAAGAGAGGCACATCCTACTAGGGAGGTGAGGTTATGCCTACGTGTCCGTTTTGCAATCAACCCATGGAAAGGGTCACCCCCGACGATCAAGAAGCCTTTGCCGATCTGTTCCGCTGCGGTGCCTGCCACGTGGAGCAGGCGGTATATTGGGACCATGGCGAAAGGCTGTTGGCTTGGGATTATGACCCCAATGATGAGATCTGAGGCCTCGCGAGTTGATGCTCGTAGCGTTGGCATCGCTGCTGCCAGGCCTGTTCTGGCTGTGGTATTTCCGGCGGTATGATGTGAGGGATAAAGAGCCCGCAGGGCGCCTGGCCCAGTGCTTTGTCTTAGGGGCGGTGGCCATCCTGCCTGCCCTGGGCTGGGAGGCGCCCTTTCGGGAGCAGCTGCAGGGCACCAACTCCCTGGCTGTGCAGTTTGCTCTCTCCTTTTTCGTTGTGGGGTTGGGAGAGGAGCTCTTCAAGCTGCTGGCAGTGCTCCTGGCCGTGGCGCGCGCTCCTGAATTCAGCGAGCCCATGGACGGCATCATCTATTCTATTGCCGGCGCCATTGGTTTTGCTGTCGTAGAAAACATGCTCTACATCGCAGCCTTTGGGCTGGTGGCAGCGCCGCTGCGGGGTACCGCCGCTGCCCTGGCCCATATTTCCTTTTCGGGTTTGGCGGGATACTACTTGGGCAGGGCGCGCTTTGGCGCGCCGCCCCTGATCACTGCCGCTAAGGGACTGGCAGTGGCTGCGGTCTGTCACGGCCTGTATGACTTTATCCTGGTAACACAGATCGTGTCTCCACTGGCTGTCGTTCTGCTCATAGCTGGCCTGCAGTATCTGCTCTTTGCCGCTATGGGCAGGGCAGTCAGGCTGCCCTCCAGGAGGCTAGTATAAAGTTACTGTAGGACAGGAGTTTGTCTCCAGAAAATAGAAGAAGATCCCACCGTCCCTGCAGGAGACGAGTACCCAGTACTCAGAGGTGAGATCTTCTATGCAAGCAATATTCGAC
>JAAYMM010000036.1 GCA_012521335.1 Bacillota bacterium
GCACGCGAGTTTGGTTCTCCATGTCCATTGCACCGGCAGCCGTTCAGACAAAGCATTCGGTAGTGGAAAAACCGATGATGGCTCCGGTGTCTTTCAGGCATTCTTCTATGGCCGGACCGGGGATACCGTCGCGGTCACCGATAATGGCCACGTATTTGCCTTTTAGATCGACCATGCCGCATCCTCCTTCTTAGTTTTATCGTTTCTAGTATTCGCGGGCTGTCAGCTTGTTGAAGCCCAGCTCGTTGGTGGCTCCGATAATGGCTTGCAGTTCCACGGTGATGGAGCCATCTGGGCGCCGGTTGCCCTTAAACCCTCCGGCAATTACCTCCACAGGATCGATGTTGCCGATCACCCTTTCCATTGGGGGCAGGGTGATCAGGGCATTGGCGTTGCCTGCACTCACAATGGCATCGGCGAGAGGGCTGCCATCGGCCAGGGATTGGGACGTGCCGTCTTGGCCTGCGTACTCATCGGTAATCAACACGGTTCTGATACCTTTCTGCTCTATTTTGGTGCAGTTCATGATCAGGTCCGTGTCCGGGTTGCCGAAGCCTTCCTCGCTGATGATCACACCATCAACACCCAAGTATTCAACCAGCTTCGCAGTTAGGTCACTGGAGCGCTGCTTATCCAGGAGGGTCACGTTTTCGTTGGTTATGACACAGCCCACAAAGCAGAGATCTCGGCCGTGGCGCCTCAGGAGGTCGTGGATCACTGGGTTGTTCAGGTGATGATAGGTCGTGTTCTTATCGCAGGCAGACACGCAGTTGCCGCTCACGATGGCCCCGTCCATCACCTCTGTGGGATGCATGAAAGTGGGCACAATGTTTTTCACATCTACTCCGTAATAATAGGTATCGTGGAGCAGGCCCTGGCTCTGCAGCATATAAACGTAGGCGATCTTAGGCAGATGCGGGAACCGCCTGTGGTATTCATGCACAGGGAGCAGCTCGTAGGTGCAGCTCTCATCTGGGGTTAAGCTGCGGGCTGCTTCGCCCAGGTAGTTGGCTGCTTTCAGGCCCATTTTGCGCAGTGCGGCCTCATGCTGGTGGGGCGAGACCCCGGCAACAGGTTCGGCCACAATCACCAGATTGTGCAGCTGAGAAAAGGGGGTCAGCTCCGCACCTGGTCCCTGCATATCAATGATACCCTCTTGATAGCCCACTATCCTACCGGTGGTCACCACGCTTACCCCTTTGAGCACATGGGTGCGGCCTTGGCCCGCCGGGAACATCTTGCTCACCAGGCCGGGGAAGATTCCGCCTTCCTGATCCGGCTTGACCCTGGGTTCGATTACGTCTTTCACCGGCATAATGCGGATAGAATCCCCGGGATGCGCGATCTCAATGGTGACCGCCTGCAGGTGCTCGTCCTGCAGCAAGAGTTCTGTGAGCTCTTCCTTGTTCACAAAGAGGGTTTTGTCTTTAACCTCTGTGCGCGGCCCGAACTGCAGGTCGTTGATGTAGATATTACCTACTGTTAATTGCACAGACTCACCTCCTTTGGCCAGGTCTAACCAAGCAGTTCCAGGATTCTCTTTTCCACATCCTCAGCGGTGAACTCGCCGCTCAGTTCATCTTTTTTCTCGCCGTTGTAGTAGAAGGCGATCACCGGCAGCGACATTACGCCTTGAGCAATGGCCAAGCGCATGGCTTTGGAAGTGTCCAAGGAGTAGAACTTCATCTTGTCACCGTACTTTTCCGCAAGGCGCTCCACTGCAGGCATGAGTTCCAGGCACGGTTTGCAGCGGGGACCCCAGAAGTCCACCACCACCCAGCCGGTGGAGTTGGGAATGTGTTCTTCCCAAGTTTCTTTATCTAATGCGATCACTGATCTAACCTCCTTTTCCATGAATTCGCATGTAACATATTACACAATCGCGCAGGGGAATCCTGCTTGCCAGGGGCCCTTGGGCCGTTGTTCGTGGAAATCGCCAAGGTCGGTGAATATCGTTTTCCGACCCATTTGCGGACCTAGAACTAGCAAGAACCCGTGTCCCCTTTCCGAAATTCGGACGAGGCACCACAGTCTGCGTAGTGTATGAGAACAAACAATTTTCAAATACTAGGTGTTGAAAAACGGAAGTGGAGGTTAGCGCATGAAGAAATACGCAACCATGGACGGCAATGAAGCAGCCGCCCATGTGGCTTACGCCTTCAGTGAAGTATGCGCCATTTTCCCCATTACTCCTTCCTCACCCATGGCTGAACTGGTGGATTTGTGGAGCGCGCACGGTCGCCAGAATCTCTGGGGCGACGTGGTGGAAGTGGTGGAGATGCAGTCCGAAATCGGGGCCGCAGGCGCACTGCACGGAGCGCTCTGTGCAGGCGCTTTGGGTACTACGTTCACCGCATCCCAGGGACTACTGCTCATGATCCCCAATTTGTACAAGATCGCTGGGGAGCTCTTGCCCGGCGTGATCCATGTGAGCGCCCGGGCCGTTGCCGTGCATGCCCTTTCCATCTTTGGAGATCATCAGGATGTAATGGCCTGCCGCCAGACTGGCGTAGCCATGCTGGCTTCCAACAATGTGCAGGAAGTGATGGATTTGGCCTGTTTGGCCCATCTAGCCGCCATCAAATCTAGTGTTCCCTTTCTGCACTTTTTTGATGGTTTTCGCACTTCCCATGAATACCAGAAGATCGCGACTGTGGAATACGAAGATCTGGCTGAACTGGTTGATCTTGAGGCCCTGGATCGTTTCCGCAGGCGGGGGATGAACCCCGAGCGTCCTTACACCAAGGGCAGCGCCCAGAACCCAGACATCTACTTCCAAAACCGCGAAGCCGCGAACCCCTACTACCAGGTGGTTCCCGATATTGTGCAGGAGTATATGGAGCGCTTCGGCCGCCTGACCGGTCGACACTACAGGCTCTTCGACTACTACGGGCACCCCCAGGCCGAGGAAGTGGTGGTGGCCATGGGGTCAGTGTGCGACACGGTGGAAGGCGTCGTAGACTATCTAGGCAGACAGGGGCGCAAAGTGGGTCTGCTCAAAGTCCGTCTCTACCGGCCCTTCTCAGAACATCACTTTCTGGAAGCCCTGCCTAAGACGGTGCGCAAGCTGGCGGTGCTGGACCGCACCAAAGAGCCCGGTTCTCCGGGAGAACCCTTATATCTCGATGTAGTCAAGGCCTGCCAGCACCTGGACCGTCCGCTGCAGGTGGTGGGGGGTAGATATGGCCTGGGGTCCAAGGATACCACGCCAAACCAAATCCTGGCTGTGTTCAACAACCTCCAGGCGGCAGAACCTAAGGATCGTTTCACCATCGGTATCGATGATGACCTCACCTTCAGTTCACTGCCGGCTGGAGAGCCCATCGACATCACTCCCCAAGGCACCATTGCTTGCAAGTTCTGGGGTCTGGGTTCCGACGGAACAGTGGGGGCCAATCAGGAGGCCATCCGCATTATCGGCGACCATACCAATCTCTACGCCCAGGCCTATTTCTACTACGACAGCAAGAAATCAGGGGGGACCACCGTTTCGCATCTGCGCTTTGGCCCCAAGCCAATCAAGGCTCCTTACTTAGTCGACCATCCAGATTACGTCGCCTGTCACAATAAATCCTTTGTGCGCAATTACGATCTGCTCAAAGGGATCAAAACTGGAGGCGTGTTCGTTTTGAACTGCCCCTGGGAAGGAGCAGAGTTGGAACGGAACGTGCCTGTGGAGCTAAAGCGCACCATAGCCAGGAAACAAGTACGTTTTTACACCATCGATGCCATTAGAATTGCCGGTGAGCTGGGGCTGGGCAACAGGATCAACATGGTGATGCAGGCGGCCTTCTTCAAATTGGCCCAGGTGATCCCGGTAGATGAGGCACTGCGCTACTTGAAAGCTTCTGTGGAAACCTTGTATGGGCACAAGGGACAGGAAGTTGTGGATATGAACGTAGCCGCCATTGACCGGGGAGTGGCGGAACTCAAAGAAATCAAGGTTCCTGCGGAATGGTCAGACCTCCCGGACGAGGAAGGTGAGGAGGCCGATCTGGCGGGGGCACCTCCCTTCGTGGAGGAGATCCAGGTACCCATGCAGCGCATGGAAGGCGATGACCTGCCTGTGAGCGCCTTCGCCAACTTCGCAGACGGCGCTTTCCCCAACGGCACTACAGCCTATGAAAAGAGGGGCATCGCCGTGCTCATCCCCCAGTGGCAGCCGGACAAGTGCATCCAGTGCAACCAGTGCTCCTTTGTCTGCCCCCATGCCGTGATCCGGCCGTTCTTGCTGGATGACCGGGAACAGGCAGAGGCCCCCGCGGCTTTCCACACCAAACCAGCCATAGGCAAAGGCTTGGAGGGACTGGGCTACCGCATTCAGGTGAGCCCGTTGGACTGCACGGGGTGCGGCAACTGCGCTGATGTGTGCCCGGCGCCGGGCAAAGCGCTGATCATGCAACCCGCGGAGCAGGAAATTGCTGCCCAGCGGGACAACTGGATCTTTGCCCAGACAGTGCGCAGCAAAGCCCATCTGGTCGACTGGCGTACCCTGAAAAACAGCCAGTTCCGCCAGCCCCTCTTCGAGTTCCACGGCGCTTGCCCCGGCTGCGGCGAAACACCGTATATCCGCCTGCTCACTCAGCTCTTTGGCGAGCAGATGCTGATCGCGAATGCCACCGGCTGCTCTTCCATCTACTCTGCCAGCGCGCCGTCTTTCCCCTTCACCGTCACTCCGGAAGGGCGGGGGCCGGCCTGGGCCAACTCCCTCTTTGAGGATAATGCGGAGTTCGGGCTGGGCATGCGCCTCGGTAGTACACAGCTGCGCAAACAGGTGGGGCGTTTGGTGGAAGAACTGCTCATGAAAGGCAACATCAGTTCAGAGCTGAAAGGGGCCTGTGCAAGGTGGCTGGAAACCAAGGACAATACCATCGATTCGGCCGCGGCCAGCAAAGAGCTCATCGCGCTTCTGGAGAGGGAAGAAGGACAAGAGCCGCTGATCGAGGAAATCTTGGCCAACAAAGAGTACCTACCCAAGCTGTCCCAGTGGATTATCGGAGGCGATGGCTGGGCCTATGATATTGGCTACGGCGGACTCGACCACGTACTGGCCTTGGGCGATGACGTGAACATCCTGGTCTTGGACACCGAAGTGTATTCTAACACAGGCGGTCAGTCCTCCAAGGCCACACCGCGAGGTGCCGTAGCTAAGTTTGCGGCCTCGGGCAAACGGGTACGCAAGAAGGATCTGGGGCTCATGGCCATGACCTACGGTTACGTATATGTGGCTCAGATTGCCATGGGAGCTAACATGAACCACACTATCCGCACCCTCCTGGAGGCGGAGAGCTATCCAGGGCCTTCGCTGATCATCGCCTACTCGCCCTGCATCAACCACGGCATCCGCACCGGCATGGGTACCAGTATCAGGCAGGAAAAGCTTGCCGTGGAAGCGGGCTACTGGCACCTGTACAGGTACAATCCGCTGCTTAAGGCGGAAGGCAAGAACCCGTTCATCCTCGATTCCAAGGATCCCACAGGCTCCTTCCAGGATTTTCTGCTCAGCGAAATCCGCTACTCCTCGCTGGAGCGGGCCTTCCCCGAGCAGGCTCAGGAGCTGTTCCAACACGCCGAAGCAGATGCCCAAGAGCGCCTGGCCGTGTATCAGCGCTTGGCGGAGAATGCCCAGTAGCAGCTGGACAGGACCAAAAAGGGAGTGCCCTGGCCGGGCCAGGACACTCCCTCATTTTTGATTGTGGTTCACCCAATCCCGGGCCAGTTTGACAAAATCCTGGCTGGGGATGGGCACCTTGGCGGTCCCCTCCTCCCGGTCAATATTGGCCCAGGCTGCGGTGGAATGCTCCTCAATGGGCAGCACCCGCACCTTCAAGCCCCTGCGTTTTTGTGCGACCACGGCATCCCCCCTTCCAGGCGTCTTCTCTCCTGAATAGTGTGAGGGGAAAAGAAGGCCCTTATCAGGATTCTCTCTGCCAAATAATAGAGGGATAGGGTCGCAGGTGTCTAATTACAAGCCCGTGGAGAGGAGGATGCACGTGCCGGTTACCTTTAACGGAAATGAACTCTTACAGTTGATCAACGAGTTGGTATCTATTCCCAGTCCAACTGGGTTTACCGATGGCATTATTGACCATCTGGCGGCTGAGCTGGGGCAGTTGGGTATTGCTTACCAAAAGAACCGCAAACGCGGGCTCATTGCTACCCTGCCCGGAAAGGATACAGAGCGGCAGCGCATGATCTCTGCCCATGTGGATACCCTCGGTGCCATGGTGAAGGAGATCAAGAGCAATGGACGGCTGCGCTTGGCCCTCATCGGCGGCTCCCAGTGGGCGCACCTGGAAGGAGAGTACTGCCAGGTGTTTACCGCCAACGGCGATACATACACCGGGACCATTCTCATGCACCAGACCTCAGTGCATGTGTACAGGGATGCGGGGAAAGCAGAGCGCAACCAGGAGAACATGGAAGTGCGCTTGGATGCCAAGGTGAAAAACGCAGAAGATGTGCAGCGGCAGGGCATACAGGTAGGGGATTTTGTGGCCTTTGATCCCCGGACCGAAATCCTGCCCAGCGGCTTCATCAAATCCAGGCACTTGGATGACAAGGCGGGGGCAGGGGTGCTGCTCTATCTGCTGCGGGAAATCCAGGAGAACCAGCTGCAGCTGCCTTATACCACCCATTTCCTCTTTTCCAACTATGAGGAGACGGGCCATGGCGGCAGTGCCAGTGTTCCGCCCGAAGTGGTGGAGTACTTGGTCGTTGATATGGGCGCCATTGGCGATGGGCAGAGCGGCGATGAGTTTTCAGTGTCCATCTGCGCCCTGGACAGCTCGGGGCCCTATGACTACAGGCTGCGCCGGCATCTAGTCAATATCGCTCAAGAACAGTTGATCAGCTACAAAGTGGATGTCTTCCCTTATTATGCTTCTGATGCTAGTGCTGCCCTTACCGCCGGGCACGATCTGGTGCACGGTTTGATTGGTCCGGGGGTGGATGCGTCTCACGCCTTTGAGCGCACCCATGTTGAGGCGGTAATCAACACTGCCAAGCTGGCTTATTATTACCTGTTTTCACCTATGTGCTGAAGAAAGACCTAGCAAACAGGGTGTCCGTATCAGCGGACACCCTGTTGCGTTTTTTCCAGCACTTGCTGAGTTAAGTAGTCTTCCAGCACGGCGCGCACAGGCACGCCTAGATACTCGATCTGCCCCTCAGCCAGCATGGGGTAGCTGGATTCAGGAGTGGTGAGAAAATCGCTGGTGACTAGCGTGTAGGTGCGGGCAGTATCCACCAGCCGCGGTCCTTCATAGAAGTCGCTAGAGCGCAGGGACTTGGCTTCCAGGAGCTGCGCGAACTGGGCGCCAGTTAGGGTCACAACCACCACTTGGTTGTCAAAGGGCTCCACAGCAAACACATCGCGCCTGGTGACTGCACCGCGCGGTAGACCTGCGCGCACTCCGCCGCCGTTGTAGAGCGCCGCATCTGCTCCGCTGAAGTCCAGAAGGGCCTTGACCAGCAGCAGGCCCATGCCGTTTTTCACGTAGCCAAAGCGGGAATACCCGATCACTTGATCAAGTTCTCCAGCGAGCATAGCTTCGTATAATTGATCCAGCTCCACAAGGCGCGGGTGGGGAGCGATGCCCTCGTCGATGCGCAGAAGCTCTCCCTGGGCTGAGTAGCCATCGGTCAAACTGATCACCACTCTCCCCAGGTACTGCCCGTTAGCGCCCGCCTGGCAGATTAGGGTATCTCTGATGCGTACTGGCTGGTTCAGCACCGTGTGGCTGTGCCCTCCAATGATCACGTTGATCCCGGGCACCCGTTGGGCCAAGAGCAGATCCTCGCCGTAACCTAGATGAGAGAGCACGATACAGATGTCGTATCTGCCGGCCTGTTCCGCCAACAGCTCTTGCAGCGCCGCGACGGGATCGCTGAAGGTCAGTCCTTCCACGTTGCGGGGAAAAGACATGCGGGGCGTTTCGGGTGTAGTCACACCTGTGATCAACACCCGCAATCCGCCCACTTCCTTGAGTAGGAAGGGGGCAGCTAGGCTGCTGCCATCTTCCTGGAGCACGTTTAGGGAAATCCAGGGGACTCCCGTGGCCAACGAACGCTGCACGGCCTCCAGCCCGAAGTCGAAGTCGTGGTTGCCGAAGGTGATGGCGTCCAAACCCAGCTCCAGCACGGCAGCCTCTTCCGCCTCCCCCTGGAGGAGGTTGGACACTGCTGTGCCAGAAAACAGATCCCCCGCATCGACCCAGATCAGGTGGGGGAAGAGCCCTCGCTGCTCCTCCAGAAGTGTGGCCAGCCGCGCTAAGGATTGGCCATGGAGATCATTGGTGTGCAGAATGATCAGTTCTTGTCCCCGCGCAGCTGAACTGACTGCTCCAACTAGGCAGAGCAGGACAACTAATGCGGCCCACCGTTTCTTCATCTACGTTCACCCTTTTCAGCTGGGTATTTCTAACGTTAAAGCCTCTCCCGCAGCCAATGTAACCGGTTGCCTAAAATGGTAAAACGATAGTGCAGCGCCTTCCAGCAGGCTGTATTGCACCTGGTTCGGCTCCACGGTGACCTGGAGCTGCGCACCCTTGAACCTCACCTTAAAGCTGTAGCGCTCCCATTTTTCAGGCAAGAATGGCTGGAAGCTGAGCTGGCCGCCGAAGGTGCGCATGCCGGCAAAGCCGTTCACTATGCCCATCCAAGAGCCGGCCATGCAGGCGGTGTGCAGCCCCTGCCAAGCATTGCGGTTGTAGTCATCCAGGTCCAGACGCACCGTCTGCAAGAAGTAGTTGTAGGCATATTCCTGGTAGCCAATTTCCGCCGCGATAATGCTGTAAATCGCCGGGGAGAGGGAAGAGTCATGGGTTGTCTTCGGCTCGTAGTAGTCGAAGTTGGCCTTCTTCTCTTCCAGGGTGAACTGATCCCCCAGCAGGAACATGAGCAGGATTACATCGGCCTGTTTGATCACCTGATAGCGCCAGATTACCAGGGGATGCCAGTTGGCCACCAAGGGAATCTCCTCTTCCGGTATGGAGTCGATGTCGATGGGATCCTTGTACAGGAAGGAATCGTCCTGGGGATGGATACCCAGCTTCTCGTCGAAAGGGAGGTACATGTTATCTGCACATTTCTGCCAGAGGGCAAACTCGTCTGCGGTGAGCTGGAGCTTTTCCACAAGTTCCGCATACTTCTCCGGATACTTGCTGGACAGCACATCTCGGGCCTGGAGCGCTAAACGCAGGTTGAACTGGGCCATGTAGTTGGTGTAGCAGTTGTTGTTGACCCCAGGTTTGTACTCATCCGGCCCGCACACTTCATTTATGCAGTATTTTCCGCCCTTGGCTTCTAGAAACACGCCCCGGTGCGCCCAGCAGCGGGCAGTCTCAAAGAGGATCTCGGCTCCCATTTCTGCCAGGAAATCCAGATCGTCAGTGGCTTCCACGTACTTGTAGATGGCGTAGGCTACCGCGGCGTTGATATGGTACTGCACGGTGGAACCGAGGAAGTTGCCTGAAGCTTCATGTCCGTTGATGGTGCGCCAGGCGTAAAGGGCACCTTGATCACGCATGCGCTTGGCGTTTTCCCGCGCCGCATCGAGGATGCTGTAGCGGTATTCCAAGAGTTTGCGCACTATGCTCGGGTTGCTGTACAGGAAGAAGGGGACGATATAGGTTTCCGTGTCCCAGAAATAATGCCCTTCGTAGTATTCGCCGCTCAAACCCTTGGCCGCGATGTTGGTCCGGCCGTCCCGGCCTGTAGACTGCAGCAGCTGCAGCGCGTTAAAGCGTACACCCTGCTGGAGGGCTAGATCGCCGTCTATCTGCACATCGGCATCAGCCCAGAAGCCCTGTAGGAACTGCACATGGGCTGCCTTGGCCTGGGCATAGCCGATTTCGGCACTCCTGTGCACCAGACGCTGTGCAAGACCTCCCAGGTGCTCTTCCGCGACATCCCGGGATGTGGCCATGGCTATATATTTCTCTACCGTGTAGGCGGCGCCTTCTTCTGCCTGGAAGCGGACTGCAAACTCCAGACTCTCCGGGCCGGCACTGCCCATAATGGATGTTTCGGGGCTGGTACGGTGGGTGACCGCACAGGCCACGGCAATGCCGCTGTTGCGGGTCTTGGAGATGATGACACCGCTTTCATTGGTGTGCTCTGTGGAGAGTACCTGCAGGGCCCGCTCCCGGAGATGGTGGACGTTGCGCACTGCGCCGTTGACCTGGGAGCGGATGGTCAGCTGCCCCAACCAGTTCAAAGGCGTGACCGAGCAGCGCTGGAAGGCCAGGTGCTTTTCCACCTGGGAGATGAACCGCTCAAAGGAAAGCTTGGTCCGTTTGCCCTTGGGGCTGCGCCAGATGAGTTCTCTACGCAGCACGCCCTCTTTAAGGTCCAGCACGCGTGAATACTCTTCCACTTCACCTTGGAGCATGGAAAACTCCTCGTGTTCCAGGAAGATCTTCAGGCCTTTCCAGTCTGTGACGTTGATCATCGTCTGGTATTCCTGAGGCTGTTTGGCCATGAACTCCCCGTAGATGATGGGCTCCGTTTCGTAGATGCCGTTGATGTAGATACCTGGGGTGGAGGGAACGTGGCTGGGCAGCCCTTCCTCAAAAGTCCCCCGCAAACCCATGTACCCATTGCCCAAGGAAAAGATCGATTCACTGCGGTGATTGTGCTCGGGCTTGAACTCCGTTTCCACAACCTGCCAGGGATGCAGGGCGTAGATAGCCGGTCGATTTTGATGAAACTTGCGCATGAACTAATCTCCTTCAACTAGTTGTCCGTTTTCTATTTGGCGACTTCCGGCCATATTCCTTCTAATAATACCGGGCGTTTCAGGGTATCCTGAGTCGAGAGGAAGCTTAAGGATGGTGACCTGAAGTGAAGATCTTGATGTTGACCTGGGAGTACCCGCCGAAAGTTGTGGGAGGTTTAGCCCGGGCAGTAGCGGATTTATCCCAGGCCCTGGCAGCAATGGGCCACGAAGTCTCGGTAATCACCACCGATGCGCCGGACCTGGAGCGCAGTTCCTATGCTTCCGGAGTCCGGGTGTTCAGGGTCAATCAGTTCCTGCCCAAGTCCCTGGACTTTTTGGAAGAAGTACACCTGCAGAATTACCACTTCATCCAGAAAGGTATTGAGCTCTTAACTCAAGCAGAGTATGACCTGATCCATGCCCATGATTGGCTGGTGGCGCCTGCAGCAAAGGTGTTGAAGCATGCCTTCCAGATTCCCCTGGTCTGCACCATTCACGCTACAGAATGGGGACGCAACAACGGGCTGCACAACGATCTGCAGCGCCACATCAGCGATCTGGAGTGGTGGCTGACCTACGAGTCTTACCGCGTGATCTGCTGCAGCGAATACATGCGTGCCGAGCTTCGCAAGATCTTCCAGGTGCCAGCGGATAAGCTGACTGTGATCCCCAATGGCGTGCGGTCTGAGAATTTTGCCAGTGTGCACCCTGATCTAGATCAGTGGCGGAGGAGGTATGCCGCTCCGGAAGAGGAGATCGTGCTCTATGTGGGACGGCACGTGTTTGAAAAAGGGGTGGATTTGCTGCTGGCTGCGGCCCCCAAAGTGCTAGCTCACCGCCCCCAGGCCAAGTTTGTGATTGCGGGGACAGGTCCCTGCCATGAGGAGCTGAAAAGACAGGCCTGGGAGTTGGGCCTAGGCCACAAGGTGTATTTTGCCGGTTTCGTGGATGACCGCACGCGCAACAGCCTCTACCACCTAGCCGAGGCCGCAGTTTTTCCCAGCCGCTACGAACCCTTTGGTCTGGTTGCCCTGGAAGCCATGGCTGGGGGGGCACCGGTGATTGTGAGCGATGTGGGAGGGTTCGCGGAAACGGTGCGCCATGAGGTGAACGGCCTGACTTTTTACGCGGGCAACGCCAACTCCCTGGCCGACAACATCATCCGCTTGCTCAGCGACAAAGTACTTGCCCGTCGGCTGAGCGAACGGGCCGCGCAGGAATTGGTGGAGAAGTACGACTGGCGCCAGATCGCACAGCGTACGGTGGAAAGCTATCGGGCCACTCTCCCCCAGCGGGAGACGCCGGTGCTCTATGAACGCTATCAGCTGACAACGGAAGGGCTCAAGAGGGGGGGAAGCGTCCATGAAAGCAGTAATCATGGCGGGTGGTGAGGGCACCAGGCTGCGCCCTTTGACCTGCTGTGTGCCGAAACCCATGGTGCCCATTCTCAATCGGCCCATGATGGAACACATCCTGCACCTCCTAAAGCGGCATCAGTTCACCGATATTGCCTGCACCCTCTGGTACTTGCCCCGGGACGTAACCACTTACTTCCAAGACGGCCATGCCTTTGGTATGAACTTGGAGTACTACATAGAACGAGAGCCTTTGGGCACCGCAGGCGGTGTGAAAAACGCTGCCCAGTCTCTGCAGAGCACTTTCGTGGTCATGAGCGGTGATGCCCTCACTGACATTGACCTCACGCAAGCCGTGGCTTTTCACCGCCAGCAGGGCGCCCTGGCCACCCTGGTTCTTACCAGGGTGGCCGATCCTCTCAGCTATGGTGTGGTGCTCACGGGTGAGAACGGGCGCATCACCCAATTCCTGGAGAAACCCACCTGGAGCCAGGTGTTCAGTGACACGGTGAACACAGGCATCTACATTCTCGAGCCCGAGGTACTTGATTACGTGGCACCGGGAGAGAAAGTGGACTTCAGTCAAGACGTCTTTCCCGAACTACTGCGGCGGGGTGCGCCCCTTTTTGGCTACATCGCTGCGGGGTACTGGTCGGACGTGGGCAACCTCGACATCTACCGTCAGGCCCAGAAGGACTGCCTGGACGGAAAAGTCAGCATTGAGCTTCCGGAAGCTCTAGAAAAAGGGATCTACCTCGAGGAAGGGGTGAAAATAGATCCCAGCGCCCGTTTGGAAGGCCCCCTCTACATCGGCAGGGGCAGCCGCATCGGGCCAGGGGCCTATGTGGGGCCTTACACCGTCTTGGGGCCCTACTGCCAAGTAGATGCCCGAGCCAGCCTCAAGCACGCGGTGCTGTGGTCCGGGGTGCGGGTTGGCAAGGGCACGCGCCTGAGGGGTTGTGTGTGCGGCAAAGATGTGGTGGTAGAACAGGACAGCGAGGTTTTTGAGGGAGCGATCCTGGGCGATAAGGTGCGCGTAGGCGCCATGAGCACCATCTTGCCCAAAACCAAGGTCTGGCCAGAAAAGATTATCCCCAGCGGCACCAGGCTGCACAAATCAGTAATCTGGGGCAGTCAGGAAGAGCGGCCCATCTTCACCAAGTTCGGCCTGGCTGGCGATATTCGCGGCAACCTCACGCCCGAGACCATCACCCAGTTTGGCTTGAGCTATGCGGCTTTCCTCGGGGAGGGGGAGAAAGCCTTAGTGACCTGCGGTTATTCAGCTACCGCCGACTTGGCCAAACAGGCCTTGGTAGTGGGACTGCGCGGGGGAGGTGTCCATGTGCACGATGGAGGGCAGGTAACGGCGCGGCTCACCCGCTTCGCGGTCCAAGCGTTGGGGCTGGCTGGGGCCCTTCATGTGGCAGCCAATCCCCAGGATCCCACAGGAGTGGTCATCGAGTGCTGGGATCAGAGGGGCTGGCCGCTGTCCAAGGGTGACCAGCGCAAAATCGAAGGCATTTTTGTGCGCGAAGACTATCCTCGTTTCGCAGGTAAGGATGTGGGAGAATACATTCAGGTTGCCGGGCTGCGCAAGCGTTACCTGCGCCATCTGGCGAAGCTTTATCCCTGCGGCACCCCTGGGTTTCGGGTTGGGCTGCAGGTGGAGCCCAACGATGACCCCCTAGGCGAACTGGTCCGGGACTTCTTCCGACTCAGCGGTTACACGGTCGTCACTGACCAGACCCAGGGTCTACCAACCGTAGTGGTGCGCGATCAGGACTGGTCCATCCGCGATGAGAACGGCAGAGATCTTTCGGAGGTGGAATGGTGGAAGGGATTTGTGCTCGCCCAAGCGGCCAAGGAGCGGCCAGGTGTGGCCCTGCCTGTCAATCTCTCTCAGACAGTGGCGGACACCGCCCACCAACAGGGTCTTAAGGTATGTGTGACCAAACTGGAACCTCTTTATTGGATGGAAGCAGCCAGCGAACTGGGTAACCACAGCTCAGGGGAGCAAGCTGTCTTTCCCCATATTGAACCCTTGGCCAGCCTGGGTGAGCTGTTCAGCCTGATCAGCTCTCGGCAGATCCCCTTGAGCTCTTGGCAGGGAGAGACTTACCTGAAAACGGCCAAAGTACCCTGCTCGTGGGGAGATAAAGGCACGGTGATGCGCAAATTGATCGAGAACTCCGATCCTGAGCGCACCCTGTATTTCGATGGCATCAAAGAACATACCGATTCAGGCTGGGCTTTAGTTGTGCCCGATGACGATGAGCCTGTTTTTCGGCTGTACAGCGAAGCTGACAGCGAGGCAGAAGCTGCCCAACTGATCCAGCATTATGCAGATCTGATCCGAAGTTACGAAAGGGAGGATAAATGAAACAGATGGCAGCAGTTCCCCAACCAAAGGTAGCCTTTTTCTGCATGGAGTTTGGGTTGGACGAATCGTTTCCTATTTACTCGGGCGGCTTAGGGATCCTGGCGGGTGATATTCTCAAGACTGCCCGCGATCTGAACCTACCCATGGTGGGTGTGGGGATATTGTGGAGTGAAGGATACTCCGATCAGTTCCTGGATCAGCACGGTTTTCCCCAACACTGCCGCCAAACGTATGACCGCTCCCACTTGGAAGATACGGGCATCATGGTTAACGTGTGGATCCGCGGTGAAGATGTACCCTGCAAGGTTTGGAAAACAGAGGCCTTTGGCAACGTTCCCCTTTATCTGCTGGACGCGGATTTTCCAGGCAGTCACCATGGCTGGATAACAAGGCAGCTCTATGCCAGCCCTCCTCAGGAGCGGGTAGCGGCGGAGATGGTGCTGGGTATCGGCGGGGTGCGGGCCCTCAACCAACTGGGCCTGCAGCCAGATATCTATCACCTTAACGAAGGCCACGCTGTGTTTGCAGGCCTAGAGCTGATTCGCGAAAAGATGCACCGGGGCATGAGCTTTGAGCAGGCCTGGGAAGAGACCCGGCAGCAGATCGTGTTCACCACCCACACTCCGGTGATGGCTGGCAATGAGGAACACGATCATGGCCTGCTGAAGCATATGGGTGCGTGGGCAGGGCTGGAATATGATCAAGTGGCGCGCATCGGGGGCGACCCCTTCAACATGACTGTAGCCGGCCTCAGGCTCAGCTACATCGCCAACGGAGTCTCCCAACTGCATGGGGCCACCGCCCGGGCCATGTGGCGCGGCAATCCGGGGACAGCTCCCATCATCAGTATTACCAACGCGGTGCATGTGGAAACGTGGCAGCACAAGCTGATCCAACAGACCTATAACGTCCAGGGTAATCTCTGGAAGGCACACCTGCAGGTGAAAAAGAAGCTCCTGGAAGAAGTGGAAAACCGCACGGGCGTAGCCCTGGATTTGGATGTGCTCACCATCGGCTTTGCCCGCCGGGCCGCGGCCTACAAGCGCAGCGGTTTGATTTTCCACCGGCCCCATGTGATTGAGCCGCTGCTCAAGAACCGCACTATCCAGCTGGTTTTCTCTGGGAAGGCCCATCCAGAAGATGATTGGGGGAAGCAGATCGTGGCCAACATCGCGGAAATGGCCTACAAGTTCCCGGACAGCGTAGTTTTCCTGGAGAATTACAACATGGGTCTAGGCCGGCTGCTCACTGCTGGCTGCGACGTGTGGCTGAACACCCCCCAGCGGCCGTTGGAGGCTTCCGGCACCAGCGGCATGAAGGCAGCCCTCAACGGCGTGCTCAACCTCAGTGTGCTGGACGGCTGGTGGCCCGAAGGCTGCCTGCACGGTGTCACCGGCTGGCAGTTCGGAGGGGGCTATGAAGGGCCGGAGCAGACTATGGTCGATGCCCTTTCCTTGTACGAAGTGCTGCTGGAGGAGGTCATTCCCACTTTCTACGAAGACAAGGCGCGCTGGCAGGAGATGATGCGGGCCAGCATATCCATGGCCATGCACCGTTTTTCCACCAAACACATGCTTACCCTGTACTACAACCTGATGTACCAGCCATCCACCACCCTGCGCAAGATCAAGCATGATGTGCTGGCGGCCATGGCCATCCAGTAAAATAGGCAAGCGCGAAAATGGGGCAGGCGCCGGAGGTGATCTGGCGCTTGTTTTACTTTACTTTCCTGGTCTATACTGGAGCAAAAGGAGGTTGCACCTATGTACGAGATGGATTACGCGCTGCTCAAACGTCAGTTAGCCAGCCTACTAGAGGGGGAAGACCACTGGCTGCCCAACCTGGCCAACACATCGGCCCTGCTGTATGAGGAGCTGCCTGACCTGAATTGGGCCGGCTTTTACCTGCTCACAGCAGGAGAGCTGGTTTTAGGGCCCTTCCAAGGCAAACCGGCTTGTGTGCGCATCGCCTTGGGCAGGGGCGTGTGCGGTACAGCAGCTCAACGTCGGGAGAGCATTGTGGTTCCTGATGTGCACGCCTTTCCAGGGCACATTGCCTGCGATGCCGCGTCCCGCTCGGAGCTGGTGATACCCCTTATTGCCCAAGATGGCAGGCTGTTAGGTGTCCTAGATCTGGACAGCCCTACTCTGGGCCGCTTTACCGACCAAGATGCGGAAGGGCTGAAAGAGGTAGTGGAGGTTCTGGTGGCTGCCACCATTTGGCCAGAAAAATTTTAGCAGAGAGCTAAGGAATAACCCTTTTTCTGGTTGCCATCCGGGACGAAAAGCGGTATGATTTAGTAAGAATGATTATCATTCTTGCGAGGTGAAAATGATGCAGATTCGTCCCGGTATTCACTGGGTGGGAGTGCGTGACCCTGATCTAGAGGTTTTCGATGTGATCATCCCCACCGAGTACGGAACCACCTACAACTCATATCTGATCGAAGCACAGGAACCGGCGTTAGTGGACGGAGTCAAAAAGGAATTTGAAGACGAATGGTTCGCCCAACTGGAAGAGAAAATCAACCTAGCGGACCTTCGACACTTGATTGTCAACCACACGGAGCCTGATCATTCGGGCAGCATCAAGGAGCTGCTGCGGCGGGCGCCTCACCTGATCGTGCACGGCACCAGGCCGGCTCTACAGTTTCTGACTGAGCAGGTGAACATGGACTTCAATAAGCGCATCGTCGGGGAAAACGATGTGTTGGATCTGGGCAACCGCAGGCTGCGCTTTATCATGGCGCCGTTTATGCATTGGCCCGACACCATGTGGAGCTACTTGGAAGGAGAGGGAGTGCTCTTCACCTGTGACGGGTTTGGCTCCCACTTCTGCTTCCCGGAAGGACGCATCCTAGCCAGCCAGCAGGAAGTGGACTTCACTGGCGCGGTGGAGTATTATTTTGAGAAGATCATGGGGCCGTTCAAGACAAAAGTGCGGGAAGCCCTGCCCAAGCTGGAAGGGCTCGAGCTTGACCTTATTGCCACGGGCCACGGTCCCATCTTAAATACTGATGTGGATCGTTTCATTCGTCTGTACCATGAGTGGAGCCGCACAGGACAGCAAGGGGAACGCAAGAGAATTGTCATTGCCTACGCCTCCGCCTATGGGCACACCAAACGCATGGCGGAGCTGATAGCGGAAGGTGCCGCGGGCCATCCCCAGGTGGATGTTGTGCTGATGGACGCCGCGCGTGCGGATCCGGAAGTAGTTGAGCAGGCAGTGAGTTCCTTTGATGCTCTGATCGTGGGCTCGCCCACCATCAATGCCGATGCGGTCTATCCGATATGGCGGGTTCTAGAAGCGGTGAGCGCCATTAACGCTAAGGGCAAGGCTGCCGCGGTGTTCGGCAACTATGGTTGGAGCGGCGAGGCTGTGGCCCTTCTGGAAGAGAGACTGGAGAAAATGCGCCTGGTGGTGGGACATCCTCCCCTGAAGGTGCGCTTTGGCTTGACCAGTGAGGACGAAGAGCGCTGCCGGGCCATGGGCGCGACAGTTGCTGAGTCCATCACCTAAGGGCGAAAAAACAAGAGACCTGGCCCCAGAGGGAGCCAGGTCCGTTGCTTTTCTGGGCTAAGCGGGCAGAACCACAAGCTTAACTCCGTACTCCTGTTCAAAAGCGGGCGCGTGGCGGGCGGCGTCGCTGACCTCCAGGTCGCGTTTTTGGGTGCCGAATACCTTGAGTTCGCACAGCCCCGGTTTGAGCTCAGCCTTGAGGTGTGTAACCACGCCGGCCCGAGAACGATCTAAGCTGTGAGCTACCTGCAGCAGCGGGGCGAGCTTGTTGATCAGCTCCAGGTCTTCGGGAACCAATGGTCCGTGTTTGATGTAATCTGCAAGGTTGGCCCGGAAAGGCCCGTCGTGGGAAGCAGCCAGGTAGGCTACGAGCACCCGCTCTCTGTGGGCCAGGCCCAAAAAGCGGGAGTTGAGCACAGTGTACAGGGTGTGCTTCTCGAGACTTTCCACGCTCACCACCACACCCAGCTCGTGCAGGAGGCTGGCCATGAGCAGGAGCCGCCGTTCGGCGCTGCCCAGGCCGTGCAGGGGCTGCAGCTGGTCGAAAAGGGTAACGGCCAGATTGGAGACCCGTCTGAGGTGATTCTCGTCCAGGTTGTGGTACTCAATTAGGTTATTGGTGTGGTGGGTGAGGACGTTGAACAAAATGGGATCGCGGGGATAAAGATATCTAAAGAAAAGCCCATCCCGGATACTGCTGGCGCTCACCATCAAATCCGGGCACTGGGCGGCTGCCAGCAGGCGATAAATGATGCCCAGGCCGGTTACAATAAGATCTGCGCGGGCTTGCTCTAGGCCCGGCACTTGGCGCCTCTCGGCCAAGCTCATGGTGCTCAGCAGGTGGTACAGCTCGCTAACGGCACTCCCTGGGATGGTAATGCCATCGGTCAGATCGGGGACGTACTGCACATGGTTGCGGTAGACCCTGGCCAGGGAGCGGAAAGTTCCGCCGATGCCGATGAGTTTAGGATAGTCAGCCAGCCAGGTAATCTGGCTGAAGGATTCATCCAAAAAGGCCTCAAATGCCCGCAGGTCTTCGGGGTTGGGCTTGTCAGCCAGGTTGTATTTCTCCATCAAAGAAACGGCGCCGAATTCCAAGGTGACAGAATGCCGGTTGAGACGGTCTACGAAACCCACCAGTTTGAGCGAGCCGCCCCCCAGATCGGCCATGAGCCCCGTCGTTTCGGTAATGCTGTTCACTAAGCCTATGTAGCCTAAGTACGCTTCTTCCTCGCCTGAGAGTACCCGCGTCTGCACGCCAGTTTCCTTAAAAATCCTGTCCACCAGCACGTGGGCATTGGCTGCCTGGCGCACCGCTGCGGTGGCCACCGCGATAATGTGCTTGACCCGGCGGGCTTGGCAGAACTTGACAAACAAGGCCACTGTGTCCACTGCGTCATTGATGCCCTGCTCGGTGAGGAGCCCGCCTTGACCCACGCCGCTGCGCAGACGCACTGTGCGCTTGAGGTTCTCGATCAGGTGGTGGGCGCGATTTTCTTTGATATCTATAATCACCAAACGGATGGAGTTAGACCCCATATCAATGATGCCAATTCGCTCCATGGTTCGACCCCCGTTTCATGATCTTATTGTAGCAAATTGGGGGGCGCATGCAAGTGAGGTTGGGGTAAATCGTGCCCTGCGGGTTTCTTGACAGGCAATTTGCTTGTCAGTATAATTTTGGTAAGTAAGCATATAATATAACCCCTTTTTTGTCGTATGGCGGTTGGGGGGCGGGCGGTGAAAGGATGGAAATCACAAGGAAAACAGAATACGCGGTCAGCGCTCTAGTGGAGTTGGCTAGACATCCTGGCGAGTACATTTCCTCGAAAGTCATAGCGAGCCGGCAAGAGATTCCGGTTAATTTTTTGCCGCAGATCATTGCTCTCTTGGGCAACCAGGGCTGGGTAGCGGGAGTGCGCGGCCCGGGGGGAGGTGTGCGCCTGGAGGCTGATCCTGCGCAGATTACCATCAAAGATGTAGTCGAGCTGATTGAAGGGCCGATAGCCATCAGCAAGTGCCTCTCGGGCGAGATTGAATGCCCCAGGCAAGGCGAGTGTCCCATGCAGCCTGTGTGGATGGAGGCTCAGCAGGCTTTCGTGGACGTCTTGGGCAAACGTACCATCGCGGATTTGGTGAATAATACCCCCGAAAAGGCAGCGGATTAGAAGGAAATATATGTCGGGGGTGGAATAGTCCAATGACAGTCAAATTCAAAGGAGTGTCCTGCTTGAAAAGAAAAACACTTGGAATAATGCTCGTTTTAACCATGATCTTGTCGTCTTCTGCAGCCGCTGCCGCTGCCACCATCGGTTATGTGGACTTTGAGTTCCTGTTCTACTCGCATCCGGAGTACGAGGCGAAGAACAGGGAACTGCAGGAATCCGCGGAACGGCTGTACAATGAGGCCCAGGCTGAGGCGGAGAAGCTGGCGACTCAAGAAGAGATCGACCAACTGGCTGCCCAGTACGAGCGTCAGTTTGAAGAAATCGAACATAACGTGCGCGTCACTCTCGTATCTTTCATCCTGGAGATCATCGAGCAGGTCGCCCAAGAAAGCGGCATTGACGTAGTGCTGCCAGAGTCCTCCATTATCTATGGTGGGATCAACTTGACTGCACCTGTCATCGAAGCCATGTACCAAGCCTATGGTATTTCCGTTCCTTCATCAATTAGAGATCTTCTCCAGCAGTAGGGTAGGATTTTCTTGGTTAAGGTAGAATGTAACCAGAAGTACAAATCCGAGGAGAGGTGAAGGCAGTGGCGAAGTGGGAATGTACAGTATGTGGTTACGTGTATGACCCAGCCGTAGGCGATCCAACGCAAGATATTCCTCCCGGCGTGGACTTCAATGATCTGCCAGATGATTGGACTTGTCCAGAGTGCGGGGTAGGAAAGGATATGTTTGAACAACTATAAGTATAAGGTGCTTAAGGAGGAAACTTGATGAATCCAAAAGTTGATCACGATCTCTGTATTGGCTGCGGCGTGTGCGCCGATATCTGCCCTGATGTTTTTGAACTCCGTGATGATGGTCTGGCCCATGTGAAGGAAGGCGCCGATTGCGCAGCCGCCGGCTGCTGCCAGCAGGCCGCAGACGAGTGCCCCACGGAAGCAATCAGCCTCTAGTTTGAAGACTTGGAGAAACCAGCTGAGTAAGCTGGTTTTCTTTTTTGCCAAATCCGCCAGCAGTCTACCTGTTTATCGCCCTCTACGTGCGGGAACATTAAGCATACCAGAGAAGAGGGAGGTGAACTAGGCATGGCGCTTGGATCTTCTAGCAGCAACATCAAGGTAATCCCCGAAGCGTATCAGGCGATGAACCAGTTCAAATATGAGGTAGCTACAGAACTTGGGATCAATCCCGAATACAAGACTGGTTATTGGGGCAATATTTCCTCCCGCGAGTGCGGGGCCGTCGGTGGACATATGGTCAGACGTATGGTCGCCGCCGCGCAGCAGTCCCTCATCGGCCAGGGCGGAGCGGCCAGCTTCAGAGGGCAGTTCCCACCTGAGCCCAGTCAGTAGGTGGCACCGGGGGTGCTTCCGCCTGTGGGGCGGGAGCACCCTTAAAAAATAGGGAGGTGAGGCTTTAGATGACCAGAAGGCGCAGGAGAGGTAACCGCATCCTCATTCCTGAGGCAAAGCAGGCCATGGATCAGTTCAAGTATGAGATGGCCTCGGAGCTCGGTATCAATCCTGAGTACAAGTCTGGTTACTGGGGCAACATTTCTTCCCGAGAATGTGGCGCCGTAGGCGGCCATATGGTGCGCCGCATGATTGCTGAGGCTGAACAGAGCCTGATGCAGCGAGAAGGCGGCTTCAAGTAAGGCAGGTCCCCTCTGGGGGCCTGTCTCTCTTTGGGGTTTTTTCTCCTTGTCAAGCGCCCGGTTCTGTGGTATATTTGGATCTGGTAGCGGAAGCTTGGAGAGATCGCAGTGCACAGGAAATTCATGTTGGAGGCACTCGCAGAAGCCCGGTTAGCCTTGGAGGCGGGAGAAGTCCCCGTAGGAGCTGTTGTGGTGCTTGACGGGGAGATCATCGGCCGGGGGCATAACCTCAGGGAAGTAAACCAGGATCCCACGGCGCACGCGGAGATTCTGGCCATTCAAGAGGCGGCCCGCCGGTTGGGCAGCTGGCGCTTGACGAACGCTGATATTTATGTTACGCTCGAACCCTGCCCCATGTGTGCAGGAGCCATCGTCAATGCAAGGCTGCGGCGGCTGGTGTTTGGTGCCTATGACCCCAAGGCAGGGGCTGTGGTTTCTCTAATGAACGTGGTGCAGGACAGGCGGCTCAACCACACAGTGGAAGTGATGGATGGCATCTGCCAAAGGGAATGTGCCGACCTGCTGCAGGATTTTTTTCAGAGGCTGCGCTAGGTGTGAGGACGCTTAAAGCACGGAGAGGTGACAGAGCGGCCGAATGTGGCGGTCTCGAAAACCGTTGGGCGCGTGAGTGCCCCGTGGGTTCAAATCCCACCCTCTCCGCCAGTTTTTCCTCTGCAAGCGGAAGCTAATCAACATGGAGAGATGCTGGAGTGGACGAACAGGCACGACTGGAAATCGTGTAGGGGTTCTAAGCCCCTCGAGGGTTCAAATCCCTCTCTCTCCGCCATTTGCCTTCAGCACCATCTATTGATGGGGGTGGCCCCAACAATAGATGGTGTTTCTGTTGTTGGGCGCCTTCGTATTCCAACAGGAACAGGTGGATATGCTATGGGCGAGGAGGTTGACCATGACCAGCAAGAACAGAATCGAAGAAGTGATTGCCAACGCCGAAATGCTCGCGGGTCAGCTGAAAACTTGCGCTCTAGACACAGATGTCCCTGCAGTCAGGGAAATGTACAACTCCATGAGTCAGCAGGTGGAAGAGATGATCCCGAAACTACGGGGCAGGCTCGGCCATGTGGTGAGCGAAGAGCCCCAATACGAGAGCTGAGGGCCATTTTTGGGCTTTCCAGCCTGGTTTTCTTGACTTTCCGAGTTCCTGTAAGCTATAATTAGTGTGTCGTGCTAGACGGGGAGGTAGCGGTGCCCTGTAACCCGCAATCCGCTA
>JAAYMM010000037.1 GCA_012521335.1 Bacillota bacterium
AACCATAGCTAAACCCTCCGTATCGTGTTAGTTTGGTTACCAACATCATACAGGGTTTCTGGCTGTGGTTCCATTCATTTCTTCGTGTTGCATTTCATTCTACAATGAGCCTGGTACCAGTCCTTTTTGAAAGATCTTGCCCGCGGCTGAACACTGTGATAGAATAGTCGCGTAGTGCTAGCAAGGAGCAGGGAGGTGTCATCTAACTGTGGGAACTTTCTTTATGGTGATCCAGTTCTTGGTCTGCATTGCGCTCATCGTGGCAGTTGTTCTGCAGGAAAGCAAGGGTGAAGGGCTGGGTTCCATCGGCGGTGGCAGCCGGATGTTCTTCGGCAAACGCGCCAAAGGCTATGAACAGATGCTGGAAACCGCCACCACTTACCTGGCTGTGGGTTTCATGGTCCTCTCTGTTGTCCTGTCGATCTGGTTCTAAGTCAGTTATAACGCTTTCCAACATAGGTGCCGATACCTTTGCCTGCGGGCAAAGGTTTTTTTTGTTTAGGCATAAAAAAACGCCTGCCGAAGGCAGACTTGTGCTGACAATCAGTATTGGTGGAGGTGAGCGGAGTTGCACCGCTGTCCGCAAGCGAAATCGCACCAGCATCTCCGAGCGCAGCTGCAATTTCAGATCTCGTTCATCCTTCTGCCTTGCAGCGGGCGGCAAGGATGAACCAGCCCGTTAGTTTCCCCCTTCAGCTCCGGGCTGTGCCGAAGGAGTAGTCTGTATTGTGACGCCGGCCTCGCTTCCTACAGACGGAGGAAACAAGCGGCGTTAGCCGACTTAAGCAGCTAAAGCGTAATCGTTGTTTGCAGTTATTGCTTTCCCGCTTTTTAACGAGGACGCGGGGACCTCGGCTCGCTTCTGATGCTCTTCCTGCCCACGTCGAAACTAATTCACCCCCGTGGTACTTCCAGCATAGCAGAGCGGCGCTGGGCTGTCAAGGCTGCGGCGCCCAGGGGCTGGCGGCGCAGCAGCAGGCACCCAAGAGGTTACTGGGAGTATCCACAAACAAGAAGGAGACCTCTGCAGGACAGCGTAATGGTCAAGCAAGAAGCTCATCCAGCGAGGACTAAGTCAGGAGGCGAGAGCATGGACCTGCAGGAAGTGATGGCGCGGTTGAACGGTGACCGCGACGAGCTGGTTAGGGCAGCCCTGCGGTGCTCCAGCGCGGGGGAGCTTTCCGAACTGGCTGCAGAGCGCGGCCTCGCACTGCCGGAATCAGAAGCCGAGGAACTCCTGGCACTTCTGCAGCTCTCCGCGGGAGAGCTGACCGAAGCGGAACTGGACGCGGTAACGGGCGGCTTTAGCTCCTACAAGTGTCCAGAATGCAGATCCCCGTTCTATGAAACGATCCACAAGCCTTTCCACGGCATTCTGCTGCGCTGCAAGAAGTGCGGACATATGTCTGAGCCGGCGCGGTGGTCATAGCTGAGAGTGGGATCAGACCTCCCGGCGCAGGGCCTGCCTGGCCCGGCGCTCCGCATCCCGCTTGGCATAGGACTCCCGTTTGTCGTATTTGCGCTTACCCTTGGCCAGAGCCAGCTCTACCTTGCACCTGCCTTTGCTGAAGTAAAGGCGGGTGGGGACCAGCGTGTAGCCTTCCTCTCGGCTCTTGCCCAAAAGGCGGCGGATCTCCCGCTTGTGCAGCAGCAGTTTCCTGGGCCGCAGCGGATCGTGGTTGAAGCGGTTGCCCTGCTCATAGGGGCTGATGTGCATCCCGTAGAGGAAGACCTCTCCGTTTTCCACCCGGGCATAGCTGTCTTTGAGGTTGACTCTGCCCAGGCGGATGGATTTGACTTCCGTGCCCTGGAGCACAATCCCCGCCTCCATGGTCTCTTCGATGAAGTAGTCGTGGCGGGCCTTGCGGTTCTCTGAAATCACCTTAATCTGCGACATAGCCTGATCCTCCTGTGGCTATTATACCAGAGTTGCTGAGCCGAAGGAAGGACCAGAGCCGGCTTGGGCGGGCTGCTCGCTATGGGTAAGGTTGGGGCAGGAGACGGGCCGATCAGGTCTATTATGCGCTGGCAGTGGATGAAGTGGGAACACCGCGCCCGAGGTGTTCCCACTTTCGCGCGCTCGCTTCAACCCGCCCGGTCGGGAAGGAGAGCAGGCTCACGAATTAGATTAAGGGGCACCTCCTTCAGGGGCAGGATTAAGTGCTTCCAGGGCGAAATCATGGTAATACTATCTGCTGGAGGTAGGAACATGAAACGGGCCGCACTTATAGCTTTTTTTCTTCTCGCAATCCTCCTTTTCTGCCCGAACTTATCGGAAGCCTCGCTGAAATTGTTCGTGGAAGATGAAGAAGTACAGCTGGAGAACGATCTAGTCATGATCAACGGGAACTACACCATTCCCGTTTGGGTCTTTGCCGAGCACCTGGATGCGGAGGTGCAGATTGCTGGTGCGCAGGTGACCATCAGGTTCGTCGATCAGGTTATCGAAATGGAATTGGACAAGGAGACTGCCCTGGTGGATGGGGTGGAATTCAAACTAGAGGTGGCACCCCAGGAGCTGCGGGGGGAGATCATCGTCCCACTGCGCTTTATGGCCGATCAGCGCCACCTGAGCCTAACCTACGTCCAGGAACTGAACGGATTCCGCCTGGCCCGCAAAGCGCCTCGCTTTTCTGGTTTGAGTTCGCTGCTGTTGGGCGAAGGTGCGAGGGCCCTGCCTTCTGCGGCGGAAGCAGAACAGCAGGAGGAGGCTTCGGAGCCAGAGGAACCAGCGGAACCAGAGACCACCGTTGTAATCTACGAGCCCAGTAGTGAACGGGGGTTAAAGGAGATTGTCTTTCGCGGCGGCCCCCGGGCCAGCGTGTTCTTGGATCTGCAGTCCTATACCGGATACCAAACGTATCTTTTAGAGCAGCCGGCCCGTTTGGTGATCGATCTCTACGGAGTGAGCGGCGATCCGCCGCCTGCGCTGGAGGTGGACAGCCCTGTTCTGAGTGCGATAAGGGCCAGCCGCTTCGATGACCAGACCCTGCGCGTGGTGTGCGATCTTAAGGCCCCAACCGGCTATCAGGTCCTCCCCGCGCCCGAGGGCGGGCTCACCATCGAGTTCAACTTCCTGCTTACCGCCCTGGAGCTGCAGGAGAAAGACGGTGAGCTGTTGCTGAGCTTTGCCATGTCGGCAGCTCCTGAAGTGCAGGCCACTTATCTTCAGAATCCCTTGCGGCTTGTGCTGGACTTTCAGGACACCACTTTGATGGTCCGTTCCTTTGATGTACCAGTGAGTGTGGGGCCCATTGTGCGCTTTCGGGCCGGGCAGCACTCGCCTCAGGTGACCCGAGTGGTTCTGGAGCTTACTGAGCCGCTGGCCTCCCTGCCAGTGCAGGAGCAGACAGCGGGCGCCTTTGCTCTGCCCTTGTTCAGGGGCACGGCCGCTGATGCTGCAGCCTATCTGCGCGGCCAGAACGCTCAGGTGTCGGAGGTGCAGGGCAGCGAGCTTCTTCCTGTGCAGGACGGGGTGCTGTCGGGTCTGGTTATCGCGGTGGACCCTGGGCACGGCGGTTCTGATCCTGGTACCATCGGCTACCGCGGCACCTTCGAGAAGGATGTGAACCTGGGCATCAGCTTGTACCTTGGGGAGCTGCTCCGCCAAGCGGGGGCGAAGGTGGTCTACACAAGGGACAGCGACGTGTATGTGTCCATTTTCCGCCGGCCAGAGATTGCGGTGGAGGCCAACGCGGATCTATTCGTTTCCGTCCATGCCAACTCCCATATCGAGCGGGGGCGCGCCCGGGGTACCGAGACTTTGTACCGGGCGGGCGATCCTGTAAGCGAGCGTTTTGCCCGCCTGGTCCAGGAAGAACTGGTGAAAGCCATAACCCTAATTGACCGCCGCATCTGGGGCCGCAATGACCTCGCGGTGTTCAATGGTTGTGATATTCCCGCCGTTTTGGTGGAAGTGGGCTTTTTGGATCATCCCGATGAAGAGGTGCTGTTAAGGGCACCAGGTTTTCAAGAGGTTGCCGCCCAAGGGATTTTCAACGGCATTGTCCGCTTTTACCTGGAGAATATGCGGTAGGGGGCGAGCATAATGAAAAAGGAGCGCATTTTGGCAGGACTGCTCTTGGCTGCGCTGGTAGTCCTGGTCGTGCGCGCCTTGGTGGGTTGGCCCGTTCCGGAGGAGGAGATAATACCCGTTGGGATCGATCTTGCTCAGCCTTTCTACCCCGTCTATTTCGGTTCGCGGGAGAACGGGCTGCTGGCGCCGGAGTTTCACCAAGGAACTGCCAGTGTTGAGCAGGTGCTGGCGGACCTTGTGGCTGGGCCCAAGCTGCAGCACTTGATCGGCGTGATTCCAGAGGGCACGGTTGTGCTGGGCCACCGCCAGGTTGGAGATACCCTGTATGTGAGCTTCAGCCACCACCTGGTAACCAACCATCCCGGCGGCAGCACCGGGGAGATCCTCACAGTATACGCCATAGTGAACAGCCTCACGGACGTCGAGGGCGTCGCTCAGGTGCAGATCCTTGTGGAAGACCAGGTTGTCGATACACTAGCGGGCCACCTCAATTTGCGGAGGGCTCTGTCCAAAGACCATTCCGCCTCAGGCAGCAGCGTGCTATAATGTCTATTTTGTGGAGGAATTGCTTTGATTATCGGTATCTATGATTCGGGGTTGGGAGGACTCTCCGTCTGGCGCGAACTGCGTCAGAGAATCGGCGCCCAGCTGGTCTATTTCGGCGACACGGCGCATCTCCCGTACGGGGACAAGAGTCCAGGCCAGCTCCTAGAGTATTTTCGGGCCAGCCTCGCTTTTTTCCAAAGCAGGGGCTGTCATACTGTTGTGGTGGCCTGCAATACAACCAGCTCAGTGGTGCTGCCCCGTGTCCAGCATGAGCTGCTGCTTCCGGCCATGGGGATGATCGAAGGAGCGGTGGAAGCGGTTGCGGCAGTGGGCGGGCAGCGCATCGGTGTGCTGGCCACCAAAGCCACCGCGGCCAGCGGCGTGTACCAACGGGCCCTGGAAGAGGGCCTGCCGGGGAGCCAGGTGTTTGTGGAGCCAGCGCCTAGGCTCGTGCCTTTGGTGGAGGCAGGGTTGGTGGCCGGGCCTGAGGCCGAGGATGCCCTGAAGCAGTATCTTGCGCCGCTGCTCTCCCAGGGTATTGACAGCCTGCTGCTGGGCTGCACGCATTATTCGTTTTTGGCCGCTTCCATCCAGAAGCTCTTGGATGGTAAGGTGCAGGTGATCGATCCGGCTCCTGCCGTAGCCAGGAAGGTAGAGGCAGCCTGCAGCAAGGCGGCCCCCGCGGGAGCCGGCACAGAGTTTTGGGTTAGTGCCCAGCCTGAGAAGTTCAAGGCCACCGCGGAGCTCATCCTGGGGGAAGAGCTGCCTCTGGTACAGCTCCACACGTGGCGGGAGGAGAACTGCTGATGCAGGCAAGGATCAAAGAGGAATGGCAGGGTAAGAAAGTGGCCGTGATCGGGCTGGGGATCAGCAACATTGCTCTGATCAAGTTTCTCAAAGCCGCAGGCGCCCAGATCAGTGCCCGGGATCAGAAGGGAGCGGCGCAGCTTGGCGAACGCCTGCAGGAGCTGCAGGGCCTGGGCGTGGAGCTGATCTTAGGCCCCGAGTACCTCGCCGGGCTGGAGGAATACGATGCGGTTGTCATCAGCCCCGGCGTGCCTAAGAACATCCCCCAACTGCGGGAAGCGGCTCAAAGGAAGCCGTTAGAGAGCGAAATTGGCTTGTTTTTCCGCTACTGCCCGGCTCCCATCTACGGCATCACCGGCAGCAGCGGCAAGACAACCACTACCACTTTGGTGGGGGAGATTCTGCGCACTGCGGGTTTCCATACGTTCGTGGGCGGAAACATCGGCAATCCCCTCATCGCCGAGCTGCCCAGGCTGGAGCCGGGGGACAAGGTGGTCCTGGAGCTGTCCAGCTTCCAGCTGGAGGATCTCAAAGCCAGCCCCAGGGGAGCCGTGCTTACCAACATCGCCGAAAACCATCTGGATGTGCACGGCAGCATGGAGAGCTATATTGATGCCAAGAAGAACATCTACCGGCACCAGGGGCCTGAAGATTTTCTGGTGCTCTACTATGATGACCCCACCACCCGAGCCATGGGGAAAGAAGCTCCGGGAAAGGTTTTCTATTTTAGTATGGAGAATAAGGTTAGGGACGGTGCCTACCTGCGGGGCCAAGATCTGGTTTACGTCCGGGAGGGGGAGGAGACAGTGGTGCTCCGCCGCGAGGCGCTGAAGCTGCGCGGCGCACACAATGCGGCTAACTTCCTAGCCGCCACTGTGCTCAGCGTGGCCGCTGGAGCCACTCTCCAGGCTGCAGCGGAGGTGGGCCGCTCTTTCCAAGGCGTCCCCCACCGGCTAGAGTTTGTGGCCGAACACGCAGGGGTGCGCTATTACAATGACTCCATTGCCACTACTCCCCAAAGGACCCTGGCTGCCCTGAACTCATTTGCCGAGCCCATTATCCTCATTGCCGGCGGTTACGACAAAAAGCTTTCCTTCGCTCCTCTGGCCGAGGCGGTGCACAAACGAGTTAAGCACCTGGTGCTGCTCGGTGCCACCGCGCAGCAGATCCGCCAGGCGGTTCTGGCCCTGGGTGATTTTCCCCTGCAGGTAGTGGAGAACCTAGAACAAGCGGTGGCAGCGGCCAGGGAAGCGGCTGAGCCAGGCGACTGTGTGCTTTTGTCGCCAGCCTGCGCCAGCTACGATCAGTATGCCGATTTTACTGAGCGGGGGGCCCATTTCCGCAGGCTCGTGCACCAGTTGACAGATAGAAAGGTGGAGAAGTGAGCATGATCCGTCTGACGACGCCCCTGAAGAATGTGGAGGAGCTGCGTGCTGGTGATCAAGTCGCCTTGAGCGGTGTAATCTATACTGCACGGGACGCGGCCCACCAGAGATTGGTGCAGCTGATCCGCGCCGGCGAACCGCTGCCCTTTCCCGTGGAGGGCGCTGTGATCTATTATGTCGGGCCAACTCCCGCCAAACCTGGGGAACCCATTGGCTCCGCGGGGCCAACCACGTCCATGCGCATGGACGATTTGACCGTTCCCCTCCTGGAGCTCGGGCTCAAGGGGATGATCGGCAAAGGGGGGCGCAGCCCCCAGGTTGTGGAGGCTATGAAAAAGCACAAGGCGGTGTATTTTGCCGCGGTGGGCGGGGCTGCCGCCTTGATCGCCCAGCACATTAAAGAAGTGGAAGTAGTGGCCTATCCCGACTTGGGAACAGAAGCAGTACACCGCATGGTGGTGGAAGACTTTCCGGTGATTGTGGCCATTGATTCTCAGGGCAACAACCTCTATGAGCAGGGCGTCGCCCAGTACCGGCAGCCCATAACTGAAGGGGGTAAATAGATGACTATTATACGGGCCGATGGACGCCGCCCTGATCAGCTGCGTCCGGTCCAGATTACACGCAACGTGAACATGTACGCCGAAGGTTCTGTACTCATAGAAGTAGGGAACACCAGGGTGCTCTGCACTGCCACCGTGGAAGACAAGGTGCCCACCTTCCTACGCGGTACCGGCGAAGGCTGGATCACCGCGGAGTATTCTATGCTGCCCCGGGCTACCGCGGAGCGCAATCCCCGTGAAGCCGCGCGCGGTAAAATTGGCGGCCGTACCCATGAAATCCAAAGACTGATCGGGCGGGCCCTGAGGGCCGTGGTTGATCTCAAGGCTCTCGGTGAGCGCACCATCTGGATCGACTGTGATGTTCTGCAGGCCGACGGCGGTACCCGCAGCGCCTCCATTACCGGCGCATTCATTGCCCTGGCTGATGCCCTGCGCAAGATCGAAGGGGTGGATGTGGGCGTAAAGGAATATCTGGCTGCAGTGAGCGTGGGTATTGTCAACGGCGAGGTGCTCCTGGATTTGGATTACGGGGAAGACTCCACCGCGGAAGTGGACTTCAACGTGGTCATGACCCAAAGCGGGCAGCTGGTGGAAGTGCAGGGAACTGCAGAAGGGAGGCCCTTTAGCCGCGCCGAGATGGAACAGCTGCTCAACCTGGCGGAAAAGGGCATCCGCGAGCTCATGGATATGCAGCAGGCGCTGCTCATGGAAGATCTTTCCAAGAAGTTCGGAGGTCAGTAAATGGCATTTAGGCTGGTGGTGGCAAGCCGCAATACACACAAGATCAGGGAGATCAAGGAGCTCACCGCCCATCTCAACTTGGAGGTTGTGGGTGTGGCGGACGTGGGCGATCTGCCGCCCGTGGAAGAAGATGGTGATACATTCCAGGCCAACGCCCGCAAGAAGGCCGTGGAAACAGCGGGGCTGCTGGGAGCCTGGGTGCTGGCGGATGATTCGGGCCTGGAAGTGGACGCCTTGGGTGGAGCCCCCGGCGTGCATTCTGCCCGCTTTGCGGGGGAAGGCCAAGGTGATGAGGCTAATAACCGGCTGCTCCTCAAAAAGCTGGGCGATCTGCCCCTGGAGCAGCGGGGCGCCCAGTTCCGCTGCGTTATGGCGCTGGCCTCGCCCGAAGGTGAGGTGGAGTTCTCGGAAGGGGTGTGCCGGGGAGTGATTGGCTTTGCCCCCCGAGGCAGCAACGGCTTTGGCTACGACCCTCTGTTTGTCGTCCCTGAGCTGGGGCGCACCTTTGCTGAACTGAGCCCTCAGGAAAAGAACCAGATCAGCCACCGCTCTCGGGCCATCCAGGGCATGCTGGAGATACTGCAGAAAGTAACCGCAGAGGCCGAGGGGCGCTCGCTGAAACGCGGTTGACATCAGCGCAGGTTATATGGTAATATTGTGATTGTCAGTCTGAGAATAGAGCGGGGCGTGGCGCAGTTTGGCTAGCGCGCCTGCCTTGGGAGCAGGAGGCCGGAGGTTCAAATCCTCTCGCCCCGACCAGCCTGCGGGTGTAGCTCAATGGTAGAGCTCCGGCCTTCCAAGCCGGCGGTGTGGGTTCGA
>JAAYMM010000038.1 GCA_012521335.1 Bacillota bacterium
CCGCATCAGCAACCGGCGGCTCCAGGAGAGGATGTTTGCTGCCCTGGGCTTTACCATGGAACAGGCCCGCCAGCAGTTCGGGTATTTCCTGGAAGCCTTTGAATACGGCGCTCCTCCCCATGGCGGCATCGCCTTCGGGTTGGACCGCTTGGTGATGCTCCTGGCCAGACGCCAGTCCATTCGGGACGTCATCGCTTTCCCCAAGACGGTGAGCGCCTCCGATTTGATGATCGAAGCGCCTGCTCCCATCAGCGAGGCACAGCTGAGGGAGCTGAGAATCAGCTTGAAGAACTGAGCGTCTTGGCTAGGTCATGGACGATGTTGGCTCCCCTGGATGTCACAATCCCGGTGACCAGGTAGTCCAGGATCACGTGGCGCACGGGCATATCCAGGGTGTTGAGCAAGCCAACTCCGCTCATCCAGGCCAGGCAGACGCCTAACACACCGGAGATAAAGGGCAGGTGGCGGCGGTTTAGGTCCGGGAGCAGCGTCTTGATGGTGTTGGTTAGCACTTCGATCACAAAGGCGATGGCCAGGACTTTCCCTAACAGCTGATCCATGTGACAATCCCTCCTCTGCTAACATGTATGTCTATCCAGAACCGAGTAGAACCGGGAAAAAGCGGTACAAGCGGAGCACTTGAATCTGCGTAAAACCTGTGTTATGATTGACTTAGATGATGCACCCCTGCTGTGCTCGCGATCAATCTGGCCTTGATATGAGCCAACACCAACACAAAGGGAACCTAACTCGCAGCAGCTAGAACATGCCCCGTGCGGGGACGTTCGAACTACTGCGGAGGGTACCCACCTGCTCAGGCAGGTTCATTCGGGTCAGCACTAGCGGTACGGTGGGGGGCGGATCCAGATACCCCTTGCGGGGTATTTTTCTTTGGAGGAAAACATGGAACATAGATTTATCCGGACTGAACTGGTCTTTGGCCCTGAGAACCTCCAACGGCTGAGGGAGGCGGCAGTGGCCGTGGTGGGCGTGGGCGGTGTGGGCGGACATGCCGCCGAGGCCCTGGCCCGCTCTGGCGTAGGCACGCTCATTCTCATTGACTATGATGTGGTGGCCCTTTCCAATTTGAACAGACAGATTGTGGCCTTGGAGTCGACCTTGGGCCGGCCTAAGGTGGAAGTGATGGCGGAGCGAATCGCCCAGATTAACCCCGAGTGCCGGGTGATCACTCACCGCGCCTTTTACAGCAGGGAAAACCATGGGGAACTGCTGCCGGATGGGCTGAGTTTTGTGGCCGATGCCATTGACAGTGTGCGGGCCAAAGTGGATCTGATTGAAGCCTGCCGCAAGGGAGGAGTGCCCATCATCTCCTCTCTGGGGGCAGGGAACAAAGTCGATCCTACGCGCCTGAGGATCACCGATATCTCCCAGACACATACCTGCGCCCTGGCCCGGGCTGTGCGGGGGGCCTTGCGCAAGCGGGGCATTGAGCGCGGTGTTACCGTGGTCTTTTCCGACGAAAAAACGGTGGGCCGCCGCGATGGCTCCACTCCCGGCAGCACCGCCTTCGTTCCCGGGGCGGCGGGGTTAGTTATGGCTAGCTGGATTGTGAGGCAGATCTGCGGGGAGGGCTAGGTATGGACCTGTTTGAAAGCAGTCCCTTGAGGCACGAACACGCGCCCTTGGCGGTGCGCATGCGCCCCGAATCGCTGGAAGAGTATGTGGGCCAGGAGCACATTCTGGGTCCTGGCCGGCTGTTGCGGCGGGCCATCACAGAAGATATCCTCCGTTCCATTATCCTGTACGGGCCGCCTGGGGTGGGGAAGACCACCTTGGGTTACGTGATCTCCAAGACCACCAAAGGCGTGTTTGTCAATGTCAGCGCCACCACAACCGGTGCAGCTGAGCTGAAACGATTGGCGGAGGAAGCCCGCGACCGGCGGGCCTTCCACGGGCAGCGCACCATACTGTTCGTGGACGAGATCCAGAGGCTGAACAAAGCCCAGCAGGATGTGCTGCTGCCTGCGGTGGAGAAGGGGGATCTGATCCTCATCGGCGCTACCACAGAAAACCCCTACTTCGAAGTAAACGCCGCCCTACTCAGCCGCTCACAAATCTACCAGCTCAAGCCCCTTGAAGACCATCACCTGCTCACCTTGGCCAGAAGGGCCCTGCAGGATCCTAGAGGCTTAGGCGAGGTGCCCAACCAAGTGTCCGAGGAGGCGCTGGCCCATCTGGTACGCATTGCCAATGGGGATGCCCGGGTGCTGCTGAACACCCTGGAATTTGCGGTGCTCACTGCGCTGCCCAACGAAGAAGGTGTGCGCGTTGTAGATCTTCCAGCAGCGGAGGAAGCGGCCCAGGCCCAGCGCGTGCGCTATGACAAAACCGGTGACCAGCACTACGATGTGATCTCAGCTTTCATCAAATCCCTCCGGGGCAGTGACCCCGATGCCGCCCTCTACTGGTATGCCCGCATGGTCTACGCTGGGGAAGATCCGCGGTTTGTCGTCCGCAGGCTGCTGGTGCACGCCGCAGAAGATGTGGGTATGGCTGATCCCACGGCCCTGCTTATGGCCCAGGCCGCCGGGTTTGCCCTGGAGTGGCTCGGTATGCCTGAAGCCCGCATTCCCATTGCTCAAGCCATCATCTACATAGCCACTGCTCCCAAGAGCAACTCCGTCATCACCGCTGTGGATGCTGCTCTGGCCGCCGTGGAAAAGAGCGGGGCCGAGCCTGTGCCTGTTCACCTGCGCGACGCCCACTACGCGGGAGCGGCCCAGCTGGGCCACGGCAAAGGCTACAAGTACCCCCACGATTATCCCCATCACTATGTGGTCCAAGACTACCTGCCCGAGAACATGCGGGATTTCCGTGTTTATGAGCCATCGGATCAGGGCAGAGAAAAGGTGATAAAGGAGCGTCTGGCGTATTTCGCCCAGCTCAAAGCCAAGAGAACAAAAGAGCCCTAAAGGGCTTTTTTTCTTGGGAGCGTTGACGCCGTCTTACCCCTGTGCTATGATCAGGATGAATTCAATTCCGACAAAATTAGTCGGGAATGAGGGGGGCGGATGCATGCGAGTTTCCACCAGGGGCGAGTACGGAGTGCGCGCCATGTTTGATCTGGCTCTCAATTACGGCAGTGGCCCCATTCCCCTGCGTGCCGTGGCGGAACGCCAGCTCATTTCCGAGACCTATCTGGAGCAGCTTATGGGTGCCCTGCGCAAGGCAGGTCTGGTAGCCAGCAAAAGAGGGGCCCAAGGGGGATACGAACTGGCCCATCCGCCTGAGCGGATTACCATCGGCCAGGTCATCCGCGTTTTGGAGGGGCCCATCACTCCCCTTGACTGTCTGGATTCCGATTCAGGCGGCGGTCCCTACTGCGACCAGCCTGAACAGTGCGTGCTGAGGGGCCTGTGGAAAAAACTGCAGGACAGCATGGAGAGTGTACTGGACAATACTACGCTAGAAGATTTGAGGCAGAAAGCCATAAGATTAGGGGTGGCTCAAGGACAATGAAACGCATTTACATGGATCATGCAGCGACCACACCGGTGAGGCCTGAAGTGCTCGAGGCCATGCTGCCGTATTTCAGCAGCGAATTTGGCAACCCGTCCAGCGTGTACAGCTGGGGGAGGGCCGCCCGCAAGGCGCTCGACAGTGCCAGGGACCAGGTGGCTGCCCTCCTGGGGGCTTCAGCCGGCGAGATCATCTTCACTTCCGGAGGCTCGGAAGGGGCGAACTTGGCCATCAAAGGTGTGGCCTGGGCCGATCAGAACAGGGGCAAACACATTATTACCAGCGCCATTGAGCACCACGCGGTGCTTGATACGGTACTCTGGCTGGAAAAACAGGGCTTCGAGGTTACGATCCTGCCTGTGGATGAGTATGGCCTGGTGAGCCCTGCCCAAGTGGAGCAGGCGCTCCGTCCCGACACCATTTTGGTATCCATTATGCATGCCAACAATGAGGTGGGTACCATCCAGCCCATCAGCGAGATCGGCGCCATCGTGCGCAAACACGGAGCCAAGTTCCACACAGACGCGGTGCAGACGGCTGGGGTGTTGGACCTGAACGTGGATGCCCTCAACGTGGACCTGCTCTCCATCTCCGCCCACAAGTTCTATGGGCCCAAAGGGGTGGGGGCACTGTATGTGCGCAAGGGCGTACGGCTCAACCCCCTGATTCACGGCGGCGGCCAGGAGAAAAGGCGCCGGGCCGGCACAGAGAATGTCGCGGGAATCGTAGGCTTGGCCAAAGCCTTTGCCCTGGCCCAAAGCGAGCGCGCTGAGGAGAATGCCCGTTTGACTAAGCTGCGGGACCGGTTGATCGACGGGCTGAGCAGGATTCCCCATACCAGGATCAACGGCCATTTGGAGCAGCGGTTGCCCAACAACGTGAACGTGTGCTTTGAGTTCATCGAAGGGGAGTCTATGCTGCTCAACCTCGATCTGCGCGGCATAGCAGCCTCTAGCGGATCGGCGTGCACATCGGGTTCCCTGGATCCTTCGCACGTTCTTCTGGCCATGGGGCTGCCCCATGAAATAGCCCATGGTTCTCTGCGTTTGACTTTAGGGCGGGAGAACACAGAGGAAGATGTTGACTTTGTGCTGCAGGAACTACCGGGTATAGTGGAGCGGCTGCGCGCTATGTCCCCGCTGTATAAAGGATAGGAGGAAGATCATGTATTCGGATAAGGTCATGGACCACTTCACCAATCCGCGCAATGTGGGCGAGATCCCCGATGCCGACGGGGTTGGCGAAGTCGGCAACGCACGCTGCGGCGACATTATGAAGATGTGGATCAAGGTGGAAAACAACGTCATAACCGATATTAAGTTCAAAACCTTTGGCTGCGGTGCTGCCATTGCCACTTCCAGCATGATCACAGAGCTGGCCATTGGCAAGACGGTTGAGGAAGCGGAGCAGATCACCAACCAGCAGGTGGCAGATGCCCTGGAAGGGCTGCCTCCTCTGAAGATGCACTGTTCCAACTTGGCGGCAGAAGCTTTAGGCGCGGCCATTGCCGATTACAGAAAGAAGACAGCCACCACCGCCTAGTGAAGCGCTGGTTTTTGGAACCACTTCCCAGGAACGGGAGGTGGTTCTTCTTTTGGCGGTCGCCTGGTCTGCTGGACGGGCGAGAGGAAGTTTTGGGCTAAATGCAGAATGAGTTAAAAAAACTAGACGCTGGTTGTGGGCAGGATAGCAAACTCCAGGGGGGCACTATGCGCGTTGAAGAGAGAGTGTACAAAAACTTTCTAGCCATCCTAAAAGAAGAGTTGGTGCTAGCGGTGGGCTGTACGGAACCCGCCTGTTTGGCCTTGGCGGGAGCTAGGCTGAGGGAAGTGCTGGGCCGGGTCCCGCAGCGGATCACGATCAAGCTGAGCGCCAACCTGATCAAGAACACCAAGTCCGTGCTGATTCCCTATTCCAATGGTCTCAAAGGGATGCGGGAAGCGGTGTGGCTGGGCATTTTCGGCGGAGAGAGCCGGCTTGGGCTGGCCGCGCTCAGTGCGGTGCCGCCGGAGGCCGTTGAGCGTGTCAAAGCAGTGATGGACCTGCCCGAGAGAACCAAGGTTGAGTTGTTGGACAGCCCGGCCAAACTCCACCTCATAGTGGAGGGCAGCTGCGGCGCCGACTGCGCTCTTGTGGAGATCCGGGATGCCCACTCCAACTTTGTTCGTCTGGAGCGCAATGGCGAAGTGCTCCTCGCCCAGGCAGAGTGTGGAGGGGACGGCCCGGCCCCGACTGACCGCTCTAGTTTGAGCGTTCAGGCGATTGTGGCTTTTGCCGATCAGGTCAACCTGGAGGATGTTGAACCCATTTTGCGCCCCCAGATCGAACACAACTCAGCCATCGCTCAAGCAGGCCTGGCCGGTAAGTACGGGGCTGGAGTGGGCCGGAGCCTTCTGGAGCATTGCGGGGAGTCCGTGGGCAACCTAGCCAGGGCTCAGGCCGCGGCAGCCTCCGATGCCCGTATGGGGGGAGCGGATCTGCCCGTGGTGATCAACTCAGGCAGCGGTAACCAGGGGATTGCCGCTTCCATCCCGGTAATCGTCTATGCCCGCCATTTAGGCTTGCCCGAAGAGAGGCTGCTGAGGGCTTTGTGCGTGAGCAACCTGGTGGCCATCCATCAGAAGACAGGCATAGGGCGCCTTTCTGCGTACTGTGGAGCAGTGAGCGCGGCTTGCGGCGCCGGGGCAGGGATTGCTTACCTGTTAGGAGGAAACCTGGAACAGATCAGCACCACCATCACCAACACCTTGGCCAATGTGGCCGGCATCATCTGCGATGGAGCCAAAGCATCTTGCGCTGCCAAGATCGCCAGCTCTGTGGATGCTGCTGTGTTAGCGCTAAACCTTTCCTTTCAGGCCACTGCTTTTCCCCCCGGTGATGGTATTGTCCAGTCCAGCGTGGAAGAGACCATTGACGTGGTGAGGGATATCGCGGCCCAAGGCATGCGCCAGACCGATCTCACAGTGCTCAAGCATATGATCCGCTAAAGGAGGAGTGACAGCGGCACCGGGACGACGGCCCGGTGTTTTTTCGCGCGATTTGGGAAAACTAGCGGTAGAACTCCAAACGAGGTGATGGATGTGGCCAACGGTCGCAACATGCTGCTTATGGGCCTAGCCGGCCTTGCTGTGGGTATCTATGTGGGCAATACCATGTCCAAAGGTTACGTAACCAAGCAGCTGCGGTCCACAGGGCGGGTCCTGCTGCGCAAGGCCCGGGGTACCGTGGAGCAGCAGATGAACAACTGGATGGATTGAGGCCTGTGTCCAGGCGCGCCTGGTGGGCCCTGGTCTGCCTGGGTCTGCTCCTCTTCTTGTATCGGGTCAGAACTGTACTGACCCCTTTCTTATTCGCGGTCCTGATTGCCTATATCCTCTATCCGCTGGTGGTGGCGGTGGAGAACCGGGGTGCGTCCAGGGTGGTGGCCATTTTTGTGGTCTACGCCCTGTTTGGTGTGGGTCTGGGGGTTGTCTTTTGGCTCACCCTGCCCAATCTCTTGGGGGAGTTGGAGGACATGGCCCGCAAGCTCCCCCGCCAGGCGGTACACCTGGAAGAGCTGGGGCACGATGCCGTGGGCCTGTTTCGCCGCATTGAGCTGCCCGATACTTTCCAAGAAGCGGTAGATGGCCTCCTGGCCAAAGCCCAGGAGGCCTTGGAGCGGCTGGCCGGGAAACTCATGCAGGCCCTCATGGATCTGTTCACCAACATCATCGCTCTGTTGATCGCCCCGATTCTGGCGTTTTACTTCCTGCGCGACCATCAGGCCATGCGGGAGCGCGCTCTGCGCTACGTACCCGCACGCTACCGCGGTGATGCCCAGTACATCCTGCGCGAGGTGAACACTGCCCTTAACGGCTTCTTCCGGGGGCAGCTGTGGATCTGCCTCTTTGTGGGGCTCTTTATCTACGGCGGACTGTTTCTACTGAAGATACCCTATGCCCTGTTTATCGCGCTGTTGGCTGGTTTGTTTGATATTATCCCTTACTTCGGGCCGGTTTTGGGCTTTCTGCCCGCGGCAGCGCTGGCCCTCTCCAAGTCACCCATGACGGTGCTGTGGGTGCTTTTGCTTTTCGCTGCTGCCAACCAGATCGAAAACAGCTTGATTTCACCCTGGTTAATCGGAGAAAGGGTGGGCCTGCACCCCTTAGCGGTCATTTTTGCGGTTCTAGTAGGAGGGTACCTTTTGGGCATTTTGGGCCTCTTAGTTGCGGTTCCCGCCGCGGCCATCGTCCGCGTCCTCCTGGATTTCTTCCTCTTACGACGCTCGCAGCCTGAATGACGGTGACGCACCCAGACGGCAGGGCAGCTCAGCTGGCCCTTTTTTTCTATGCAGGCGCCGCAGGGGAGGCCCAGGCGGGGCACGCTACAAGTTGACAAGGTAACCGCACTTGGATAATATTGTCTTAGCGAAGAAAGCGTGTTTGGTTTAGAAATGGGGGGAACCGCATCTCGCGGCACGTTATGAAGAGCTATACAGTAAATCAAATCCGGACCATGTTTTTGGAGTTTTTCCAGAGCAAAGATCACCGCATCTTGCCCAGTGCTTCCTTGATTCCCCACGGGGATCCCACCCTGCTGCTCACTGTGGCTGGCATGGTGCCGTTCAAGCGGTATTTTCTTGGCTTGGAAAAACCCGTTTCGCCACGCATTGCCACAAGCCAGAAGTGCATCCGCACCGGTGATATAGACAGTGTGGGCAAGACGGACCGTCATGCCACTTTTTTTGAGATGCTGGGGAACTTCTCCTTCGGCGATTATTTTAAGAAAGAAGTGATCCCCTGGGCCTGGGAGTTTGTCACTCAGCACCTGGAACTGCCTCCCGACCGGCTCTGGGTTTCGATCTATTTAGATGATGATGAAGCCTTCGAGATCTGGCACAACGTTGTTGGCCTGCCGGCGGAACGCATCATACGTCTAGGTAAGGAAGACAACTTCTGGGAAACAGGTTCCGGCCCCTGCGGCCCCTGCTCGGAGATCTACCTCGATCGCGGGCCCGAGTTCGGCTGCGGCGAACCCACCTGCCGGCCAGGCTGTGACTGCGAGCGCTTCCTGGAGTTCTGGAATCTAGTGTTCATTCAGTTCCACCAGGATGGGGATACCTATACTCCGCTCAAGGACAAGAGCATCGACACTGGCATGGGCTTGGAGCGCGTGGCCGCGTTGCTGCAGGGGAAGACCAGCATTTTCGAAGTGGACCATATCAAGCCCATCGTGGATGCCGTAGGTGCCCTCGCGGGCGTCTCCTACGGGGCCGGCCCCGAAACGGATATGTCCCTGCGGGTCATTGTGGACCATCTGCGGGCGGTTACTTTCCTGGTGGCCGACGGCGTTCTGCCCAGCAATGAAGGGCGCGGCTATGTTCTCAGGCGTCTGCTGCGCAGGGCTGTGCGTCATGCGCGCCTTCTGCACATTGCAGGGCCCTTTGCCGAACGGGTGGTAGACCTAGTGGTTGAGCAGATGAAGGGAGCCTACCCGGAACTGGTAGAGCGCCAGGAATACGTGAAGAATGTTGTGCGGCTGGAGGAAGAGCGTTTCAGTGCCACTTTGGAACAGGGGCTCAGGCTTCTCCAAGAGCTGGTCGAAGAGGCTCGCAAGTCTGGAGCGACCGTGATCTCAGGGGCGGACGCCTTCCAGCTGTATGATACCTTCGGGTTTCCCATTGACCTAACTAGAGAGATTCTGGCCCAAGATGGCTTAACTGTAGATGAAGCAGGCTTCAAGGCTGCCATGGAGGCTCAAAGGGAGCGGGCGCGCAAGTCCCGCACAGCCCACGGTTATCTAGACAGCCGCTTAGATGCGTATAAGGAACTGGCGGGGGCTGTGACCACCGAGTTTGTAGGTTACGAATGCTTTGACGCCAAGGCCAAGGTTGTTGGTTTGATTGTGGACGGCCACAGCGTGGACAGCGCCAAACAAGGCGAGCAGGTGGCTGTGGTGCTCGACCGCACTCCGTTCTACGCCGAAGGCGGCGGCCAGGTGGGCGACCAGGGGTTGATCACCACGGATACTGGTGTAGTGCGCGTGGAGGACGTGCGCAAACCAGTGGAGGGCCTAGTCAGCCATTTGGGAGTTGTGGAACAAGGCTATGTGAGTGTGGGCAGCCCAGCCCAGGCCTCCATCGCCGACGAGCTGCGGCGGGAGACAGCGCGCCATCACACGGCGACGCACCTGCTGCACAAAGCTCTCAAAGATATCCTGGGCGAGCACGTGAACCAAGCTGGCTCCTACGTGGGGCCCCAGCGGCTGCGCTTTGACTTCACGCACTTCCAGGCCGTTACGGCAGAGGAACTGAGGAAGATCGAGCAGGAAGTGAACAGGCAGATCCTGCGCAACCTGCCGGTAGTCCCGGCCATCACTGATTTGGAGACGGCCAAGGAAAAGGGAGCAGTCGCGCTCTTCGGGGAGAAGTACGGCGATGAGGTGCGTATGATCCAGGTGGGCGACTATTCTCTGGAACTGTGCGGTGGTACGCACGTGCAGGCGACCGGTGAGATTGGCGTGTTCAAGATCCTCTCCGAGGGCAGCGTAGCTGCGGGAGTGCGCCGTATAGAAGCTGTGGTAGGTTCAGAGGCTCTGGCCTACATCCATGCGCAAGAAGACGTGCTGCAGCAGCTCCAGGCCAAACTGCAGAGCAAGGCGGAGCAGCTGCCCGAGCAGGTGGAACGGCTGCTAGAGACTAACCGTGCCCTGGAGAAGGAGCTGGCCGAGCTTAAGAAGCAGAACCTGCTCGGCTCGCTGGATGCCCTTCTGAGCAGTGCAGAAAAGGTAGGCCAAGCTTCACTGGTAGTGGCTGAGGTCGCGGCCGAGGATCCTGAGGAGCTGCGGGAGCTTGGCGACCGCATCCGTGACCGCCTGAACCCGGTGGCAGTTCTTCTGGGAGCAAAGAGCGGCGACAAAGTGCTGTTTGTGAGCATGGTGTCCAAACCTTTAGCTCAGGCTGGCGTACATGCGGGCAATGTGGTGAAAAAAGCCGCTCAGATCTGCGGCGGCGGTGGCGGAGGAAGGCCCGATATGGCCCAAGCTGGCGGACGCCTCCCCGAAAAGCTGGCCGAAGCTTTGGAAGAAAGCCGCCAGTACTTGCGGCAGCAGTTGGAGGGAATTGTTCTGTAAATACAGAATAAGGATAAAGAAAACAGTGCAGGGGAGGGATACCATGAACGATGCCCACGACAAGACAGCGCTGTTTAGCTACAGGGCCCTGGAAGAGGATACTTCGGAAGTGAGAACCGTTCTGCAGCAGGTGTACGAGGCACTGCAGGACAAGGGCTACAATCCTTTCGGTCAGATTGTGGGCTACTTGATGTCGGGGGACCCAACGTTCATCACCAGCCATCGGAATGCCCGCGCCCTCATTTCACAGCTGGACAGGGATGTGATCTTGGAGGAACTGGTCAAACACTATCTCAAAAAGGGCTGACCGATGATTCGCCCCTTACTCTCTGGTTTCTGACACGGCAAAGGAGTGTTTTGTGTTGACACGGATTAGTGCGGATAGTACTTGTGATCTTTCCCCGGATTTAGTGCACAGTTTAGGCATCAGCATTACTCCCTTAAGTATCACCGTGGATGATGAGGTTTATAAAGACGGTGTCAACTTCACCCCTGCAGAGCTCATAGCCCACGTGGAGGCGGGCAGGCACTGCCAAACTGGGGCAGTCAACGTATACGAGTATCAGGAGCATTTTCAAAAGCTCACGGCTCAAGGGGATGAAGTGGTTCACATCAGCTTAGGTTCTGGTTTTTCTTCCTGTTATAATAACGCCTTACTAGCCGCCCGGGATTTCCCCGGTGTCAAGGTGGTAGACTCCAAGAACTTGTCCACCGGCAGCGGACACTTGGTGTATGAAGCAGCGCTCCTGGCCCAAGAGGGCAAATCGGCCGCCGAGATCGCTGCGGAGCTGGAGCGGCTGGTTCCCAGGGTCGATGCCAGTTTTATCATCGATCAGCTGGATTATCTGGCCAGGGGTGGCCGGTGTTCGGCCATCACCGCCCAGGGGGCGAAAATCCTGCGCCTGAAACCCAGCATCGAGGTGCGGGATGGAGCCATGATCGTGGGACGCAAGTACAGGGGCAACTTCGATAAAGCTGTGCGGCTTTATGTACAGGATCGCCTGGAGCAAAACGGCCAGCTGGACCCCTGCCGGGCGTTTATCACCCATGTGGCTTGCAGTGACGAGGTGCTGAATATGGTTCGTTCGCTCCTTGAGGCAAGGAACTACTTCAAGGAAATCATCATCACCGAAGCTGGATGCACCATTACCAACCATTGTGGCCCCAACACATTAGGAGTCCTGTTTAGACGTCTGAGCTGAGGAGATCATCATTGAGGTACCAAGAACTCGGCCGCACCGGCCTCTATGTTTCCAGACTATGCTTCGGCGCCCTGACCATTGGTCCTCTCCAGCGCAACCTGGCACCTGCTGAGGGAAGCGCGGTGCTGTTGAGGGCCTTGGAGCTGGGCGTCAATTTTGTGGACACCGCGGAGATGTATGACACCTACGAGCACATCCGTCTCGCCCTGGAGCGCTTTCCTGCCCGAGACCAGGTGGTGGTGGCCACCAAGAGCTATGCCTTCACCCGAGAGGGTATGCTGCAGAGCCTGGAACGGGCTCAGCAAGGGCTTGGTCAGGAGCGCATCCCCGTTTTCCTCCTGCACGAACAGGAGTCCAGCCATACCCTGCGGGGGCACTGGCCCGCTTTGGAAGTTCTCCTGGAAGCCAAAAAAGCAGGCGTTGTGCAGGCAGTGGGCATTTCCACCCACTACGTTCAGGCAGTTATGGCGGCAACGGCGGTCCCAGAAATCGATGTGATCTCGCCCTTGATTAACATGACAGGGATCGGTATCCAAGGCGGCAGCAGGGAAGATATGCTGGCCGCCATCGCCAAGGCAGCCCAGGCGGGCAAGGGGATCTATGCCATGAAGCCGTTGGGCGGCGGCCATCTGCTGGGTAATTGGGCTCAGGCCTTGGACTACCTCCTGGAGATGGAGGACATCCACTCCATAGCCGTAGGCATGAAGAGCATCGCAGAAGTTGAGCACAACGTAGCTTTCTTCCAGGGGCGACGAGATCTGCCTCGGCCCGAGGCTTCCACCAGACGGCTGCATATCGATGACTGGTGCACGGGCTGCGGCGCCTGCGTGGCCGCCTGCCCCAACGGCACCTTGGAACTGCGCGGGGGGAAAGCAGCGATCACCATGGAAGGTCAGTGCGTGTACTGCGGTTACTGCGGAGCCAGTTGTCCGGAGTTTGCCATCAAAGTGATCTGAGGGAGTGGAGCCATGCGGATACTAGGCTTAGACCTGGGCGAAAAGACGATTGGGGTCGCGGTGAGTGATCCCCTGGGCTGGACTGCCCAGGCGGTAGATGTGATCAGGCGCACCACCTTGGAGGACGATCTGGCTGCTCTGCGCGCTTTTGTCGACCAGTACAGTGCGGAGAAATTTGTGCTGGGGCTGCCCCGCAGGACGGATGGGAGCTACGGCCCAGAGGTGGAGAAAATATACGCGTTTGCCGCGGAATTGAAAAGGGAATTCGACCTCCCAGTAGAATATTGGGATGAACGGTTCTCTACCGCGGCCGCCCAGCGGATCCTGTTAGAGGGAGATGTGAGCCGAGCGAAGCGCCGTAAAGTGATCGACAAGGTCGCGGCCGCCGTCATTTTACAGGCATATTTAGACAGCAGGCGGTCAAACTAGCAAGCAAAGGAAGGAGTTGATCTTATGGCGCACAGACACGGCCACGATGATCACGACCATGAACATGAACATGAACTGGCGGATGTCATTGTGATTGAAGATGAAGACGGCAACCAGCATGAGTGTGCCATCTATGATTTTGAGTTTGAGGGACGGACTTATGCGGTTTTGTTCCCGCTGGACGATCCCGACGAGGGCGGACTTGTCTACAGGCTGGAAGTTGACGAAGCTGGTGACGAGGTGCTCATGGACATTGAAGACGACGAAGAGTTTGAACGGGTGGTGGCGTTTCTAGAATCCGACGAGGAGTAACGCACCAGCCCCAATTGGTGTTGCTGGGGGTGCTTCTATGCCCGATGCTGTGCAAACGACGTCAAAACGGACCGAAGGCGGCATGGTCCGTTTTCTGTTCTTGTTGATAATCTTGGGCTGCGTAGCTCTGGCCACCTTTTTCGTGGTGAGCAACCAGCCCCTTACCTCCGAGGAGCATGCCCTGAGCAAAGTGGTGCGTATCGAGCAGGGGATGGGCACGAGGCAGATCGCCCGGCTCCTAGAAAAAGAGGGGATCATCGGCAGTGCGACGTTGTTTGAGCTCTTGGTAAAGGTGGAACGTGCAGAACATCATCTTCAGGCCGGTGCTTATCTGCTCAGCCCGGCCATGCGTCCGTTGGAGATCATCGACCAGATCCGCTCCGGCCGAGTACAGACGGTGCGGGTGGTAATACCTGAAGGCTTTGAGATCAAACAGATCGCCGCTTACTTAGCGGAGAAGGGCCTTGCCGACAAGGAGCGCTTTATGGAGCTGGCCTTCAATGCCGAGCTGGTCTTCGGTGATGACCTGCCTTTGGATCTACCCATCGCTTCTCTCGAAGGCTATCTGTTCCCGGACACTTACTACTTCACCGAAGGGCAGACGGAAGAGGAACTGATCGGACAGATGGTGTCCCGCTTCGTCCAGGTGGTGGAAGAGGCGGTTGTGCCTCTGCTGGAGGAAAGCCAGTTTACCCTGCATGAGGTGGTCACCCTCGCTTCCATTGTGGAGCGGGAGATCATGGTTGATGAAGAGCGGCCCATTGTGGCTTCCGTTTATCTCAACCGCCTAGCGGTGGACATGCCGCTCCAGGCCGACCCCACGGTGCGCTACGTTACAGAAGAGGAGCGCCCGGTTGTGCTCTACCGAGATCTGGAGATCGACTCGCCTTACAACACCTACCGCTACCGGGGCCTTCCTCCGGGGCCCATTGCCAGTCCGGGGCTCGCCTCCATGCTGGCGGTGTTGAACCCGGCGGAAACCAACTACTACTTCTTTGTGAGCAGGCGCGACGGCACCCATGAGTTTACGGAAACGTACAGCGAGCACCTGCGCGCCCGGAGGATGTATGGATATTAGGAGGAGGAGCAAGTGAAACTACCGGAACTGTTAGCTCCGGCAGGGAACATGGAAAAGGCCCGCGTGGCCATGGAATATGGAGCCGATGCCATCTACCTGGCAGGCAAGTCCTTCGGCATGCGGGCTAAGGCGGGCAACTTCAGCACGGAAGAGCTGAAGGAGGTGCTGGCGCTGGCCCGGGAGAAGGGCGTGAAGGTATACGTAACAGTGAACACCTATCCCCGCAATGAGGAAATGGACGAGCTGCCCGGTTATCTGGCGGAGCTGGATGAGCTGGGGGTGGACGCCCTGATCATAGCCGACGTGGGCGTTCTGGCCCTAGCGAAACAGTACGCTCCCAGCCTTGCCTTGCACTTAAGCACTCAGGCCAACACGGTCAACTACCAGGCAGCCCGATTTTGGGAGGGGCTAGGGCTTTCCCGCCTGGTTATGGCCAGGGAGTTAAGCCGGGAGGAGATCGCCCGGGTGCGCCAAGAAACCAGCCTAGAGCTGGAGGTCTTTGTGCACGGAGCCATGTGCGTGGCCTATTCAGGCCGCTGCCTGTTGAGCAACGTGCTCACTGGTCGAGATGCCAACCGGGGTGAGTGCTCCCAGAGCTGCCGCTGGCGCTATGCAGTGGTGGAAGAAAAGCGGCCGGGAGAGTATATGCCCATCGATGAAGATGAAAGCGGCACCCACATTTTCAACTCCAGGGATCTGCGCTTGATTGAGTATATCCCCGACCTAGTGAAAATAGGAGTGGACAGCCTTAAGATCGAAGGGCGCATGAAGAGCGCCTATTATGTGGCTACGGTGGTACGGGCGTACCGCCAGGCCCTGGATCTCTATGCCCAGGATCCTGAGAATTACCAGCTTCCCCTAGATCTTTTGGACGAGCTGGAAAAAGTGAGTCACAGGCCGTATTGGGCGGGCTTCTTCGTGCCAACGGGTGCGGGAATATACCGCCCCAGCAGTGCTTACATCCAAACCCACGAAGTGGTGGGTGTGGTAGAGAGCTATGACCCGGCCAGCGGTGAAGCGGTGGTGGGCGTGCGCAACCGCCTTCCCTTAGGCGCAGAGGTAGAAGTACTGCAGCCCCAAGGCCCTGTGTTCAAGACCGTGGTCAGCCGCTTGATTCAAGCAGAAACCGCAGACGAGCTGGAGGCGGCCCACGCCAATTATAGAGTGCGTATCCCCATGGAGCAGGTGCAACCCTACTCCTTGCTGAGAATGAAGGTAGAGTGAGCAGCAAGCCCGGGACCGAGACTTGGTTCTGGGTTTTTTGGAGGAGGAACCATGAGCAACTGGCGAGTAGGAGCAGAGCATGAGCTGGAGATCACCGGCCTCACCCACGAGGGATTGGGAGTGGGGAGAGTCGACAGCAGAGTTGTGTTCACCCCCCAGGCGATCCCCGGGGATCGGGTTCAGGTGCGCATAGTGCATGTGAAAGAACGCCTGGCTTACGGTGAGCTCCTAAGCATTGTGGAGAAGTCCCCGGATCGGCGGGAACCAAGCTGCCCGCACGCTCCGCTCTGCGGGGGCTGCCAGCTGCAGCACATGGACTACCCGGCCCAGCTCCAATGGAAGAGGCAGCAGGTGCAAGACGCCCTAGAACGCCTAGGAGGCCTGGAGGTGGAGGTTCTGCCTACGATCGGCATGGATGAACCCTACCATTACCGCAACAAAGCCCAACTGCCCCTGGGCAGGCAGGGCAGGAACGTGGTTATGGGCTTTTTCCAAAGGGGCAGCCATGCGATTGTAGATCTAAGTGGGTGTGAGATCCAGCATCCCTTGATTACGAGGTTGGCCCTGGCTGTCAAGACCGCGGTCAGGGATTTGGGCATCGAACCTTACGATGAAGTGCGCCACAGCGGGGTGCTCCGGCACGCCGTGATTAGAGTCAGCTTTGCCCACAGCAGGCTCATGCTCGTCCTGGTAACGCGTACCCGGGAGCTTCCTCGGGCCCAGGAACTCATCGCCCGGCTCACTGGGGAGATACCGGAGCTGGCCAGCGTGGTGCACAATATCAACCCCCAAGTGACCAATGTGATCTTGGGCAGGGAGACCAACGTGCTCTGGGGAGACGAGTATCTACTAGATGCCATCGGGCATGTGCGCTACGCCGTATCGCCGCTTTCGTTCTTCCAGGTCAACCCCATTCAGACTAAGGTCCTCTACGATCTCGTGCAGGAACGACTGCATCTCTCGGGCCGGGAAACAGTGCTCGATCTGTACTGCGGAGCGGGAACCATAGGGCTGTATCTGGCTGCCCGCGCGAAAAAGGTGATTGGTGTGGAAACCGTTGTGCCCGCAGTAGAGGACGCCCGGCGCAACGCCAAATTGAACGGGATCACCAATGCGGAGTTCCACGCAGGCAGGGCGGAGGAGGTGCTGCCCAGGTTGATTAGAGAACATGCCGCGGTTGATGCCGCGATAGTGGATCCCCCCCGGAAGGGCTGCGAGGCGGCGGTCTTGGAGGCTTTGGCGGAAGCGGGTGTGCCTGCCCTGGTCTACGTATCCTGCAACCCGGCCACCTTTGCCCGGGATCTGAGTCGTTTGACTGGTCTGGGCTACAAGGCAGGGCCGATTCAACCGGTGGATATGTTTCCCTGGACGAGCCATGTCGAGACTGTTAGTCTGTTGTCCAGGACTTGAGGGAGGTAGACAACATGGATAATCCTGTCCTGAATGCTGAAGTGACGGCCTTTCTTGATGCCCAAGCGCACCCTCTTCGGGAGCTCATCGAAAGCCTGCGCAGAGTTATCTTGAGTGGGGGACCGGGTTTGGTTGAAAATATCAAATGGAATGGACCGAATTACAGTCTTGCTGGTGAAGACCGCATCACCATGAGGATCCATCCGCCCAAGCAGGTTCAGGTGGTTCTGCACCGCGGTGCGCGGGTGCAGGAGCAGCCCAAGGAAAGACTCTTGGCGGATGAAGGCGCTCTGCTTGTTTGGAAGGCCAACGACCGGGCAGTGCTCACCTTTAGGGACCTAGCAGAACTTGAGCAGCACGAAGCTGTGGTTAGACGCATCGTCGGGCAGTGGCTGGCGGCGACTGCAGATTAACCTGGCGGAGAGAATGTATCGGAGTGGTCTGCGGAATGCGCGTAGAGAACATTGAAGACCCGCTGATGCGGCAGATCCGCTGGCTGGACAAGCTCATCGATGAGCTGGCGAAAGGAAAGCCCATGGAGAAGATCCTTCGCAGGTGAGCAATGGAGCCTGCCGAACTGCGCGGCTTAGAGGGAGAAAGAACGTATGCACATCGCAACATATCTCGTAGACATAGCGGCTCTGGGCTGCCTGATGGGGTTGCTCTACTCCGACACGGCCCTGAGTACAGAACGCAGGAGACCTTTCTTGGCAGCGGCGTTACTCTCTGTTGTGGCGATTCTGTCTGAGGCAGGAACGATCTTCGCCAGCCCCGATCAGCTGAACCTGCGCAGCTGGCACACATTCTTCAACGCCGTGGGTTTTGCCATAAGTCCGGTGATACCGCTGGCCATAACCCTTATCTTCAGCCGAGGGCTCTTCAGAACCCGAAAACTCTTGTTGGTTCCTACCTTGCTCAATCTGCTTACAGCCGCTTTATCGCCCCGCTTCGGCCTTATTTTCAGCGTTAATGCACAGAATCAGTATGCCAGGGGCGGTTTCTTTTTTATCTTTGTCACCGCCTACGTCACCAATCTGGTGCTCCTTATCCTCATCACATTGCAGGTGGGGAAGACCAGCAACTACCCCATGGCGGGCAAGCTGGCAGCCTTGTCGGTGTTTACCATCGCCGGCACCAGCATCCAGCTTCTTTATCCTACAGTGTACACCACTTGGCACTGCGTTACGCTGGCTCTCCTGCTCTATTTCCTTCTGCTGGCCGAGTTCGACAGCAGTTTTGATGAGCTCACCTGTCTGTACAACCGGGCCGCCTTTGACCAGGCAGTGCGGCAGATGGGGGCAAGCGAGCCTTTCTCCCTGATCATGCTGGATATTGATGATTTCAAAGCGATCAACGATACCTACGGCCACGACTGCGGCGACGGGGTGATCAAGACCATCGCTGCTGTGATCCGCGCCTCCTTTGGCAAGGGCTACACCTGCTATCGCGTTGGCGGCGACGAGTTTTCCATCATCGGAGGAGAAACAGAAAAAGCAGGGCTGGAAAGGCAGCTGGAGCAGTTCGCGACGAACCTAGCGGCAGCGCGCACCCCGGGGCAGCTCTTACCCACCGTCTCTTACGGCTACAGCATCTTCCCAGGAGGCAGCAGGCTGGATTTCAGCCAAGTCCGCCAAGAGGCAGATGACCAGATGTACCGCTGCAAAAGAACGCATAAAGCAGAAGATGCACAGAGCCAGGCCGGCAAATAGCTCTGAAGCACAGGCCGTGGGTGATCATTCGGGGTATCATCCACCTCGCATTTTCGTACCAGAATTGTCTAGAACGGAAGACTTGTGTTAGAATTGAGGCAAAGTACGCCTTCAGCAATAGGATGGAGGACTGCCAGCATGCAGTGGTATGAAAAGCTGTTTGCGAACTACGCTGCGGGATACGATCGGGAGCCGTTTACGCAGGGAACTCAGGGGGAATGCGACTTTATCGAGAGGGAGCTGAACTACGATAAGTCTCTTCGGATCATCGATGTAGGGTGCGGAACAGGCAGGCATACAATAGAGCTGACCAAACGGGGTTAGAGTGTCACCGGCATCGACTTGTCCGCGGCTCAGTTACGCAGGGCGAGGGAAAAAGCGGAACAGGAGCAGCTGCAGATCCCTTTTGTGAGGTGCGATGCCCGCAGCCTGCCCTTTGAGCAGGAGTTTGATGCGGCGATCATGCTCTGTGAAGGTGCCTTCCCACTCATGGAGACAGACGAGATGAACTTTCAGATCTTGGCAAGCGTCACTAGAGCACTTAAGGAACGGGCTAAGTTCATCTTTACTACCCTCAACGGCCTCCGCCCGCTGGTTCATTACCATACGCTGTATGGGCAAAATGGTGGGCAGGAGAGCAATGCAAACGATGCAGTCTTTGACCTCGTGGCCATGCGCGAGAGTTCTACGCTGGTATTTGTAGACGATGACGGCATCCAGCGGCAGGTGGAGGTAAATGAACGGTATTACCTGCCCACCGAGATCACCTGGCTGCTCAAGTCGCTCGGTTACAGGAAAGTTGATATCTTTGGAGTTACATTAGGGGCCTTCTCTCGAGAGGAACAGCTTACGCCAGATCATTTTGAGATGCTGGTGGTGGCGGAGAAGTAGGCTCGGCATGAGGGGAACTGAAGGTGGAGATGTTGGGCAGGCGAAGCAGATGGGTAAGGCTTGCTTCTACTCGCGGCTGCGGTGGCCGCTGGGGGGATGTGGTACACGGTGATTGGGCAGAGAGACCATGTTCAGGCTCAGGCTTTGGGCGTTTTGGCCAATGGGAACGTGCGGCTTCTGCGCGAGCTGAATGCCAGCTGGGTACTGCCTGAGGACTACATCCTGGAAGTGAGGGAAGTAGATGGCCGAGTTGTGGAGTGGGTCCAGGAACAGGACATACAGCCCGAGCAGGTGATTCTCCAGCTGCACGGCGGTGCCTACATCCGCTCGTTAGCTGACAACGGAGCAACCTACCGGCGCGCAGCAGTGCAGTACGCGGCAGTCAGCGGAGCCGCGGTGGCAACAGTGGATTACCGGGTGGCTCCCGAACACCCCTATCCCGCGGCGCTGGAGGATGCGGTCTTGACCTACCGCTGGCTTCTCGACCAGGGATACCAGCCGGAGAACATCATCATCGCCGGCGATTCTGCCGGGGGTGGGTTGGCCTTAGCCACAGTCATGTACCTGCGGGACAACGGGCTGCCGCTGCCCGCGGGGTTGATTACCATGTCGGCCTGGACCGATTTGGACTATGAGCGTTGGACTCCGCCCTATGTGGGCAGCCACTCCGCAGATAATCCCTATATCTCGCCTGTATACGGGGACTACACAGGTTTTCCTCCCCTGCTTATGCAGGTGGGAGGTGCCGAGCGCATGCTGGACGATACCCTGCGGGTGGCCCGAAAAGCCGAAGCAGCCGGAGTGTGTGTTCAGCAGACAACCTATCCGGGTATGTTCCACGTGTTTCAGATGCTTTTTCCTAAGCTGCCTGAAGCGAATGAAGCTTGGCAGGAAGTCGCCGCGTTTATCAGGGAAGTCTTCACTACAGAGCAGTGAACATAAAGGCTAGCATGCCTAACGAAAGCAGGGGGTTTCCGTGGAGATCGAAATTCGCCGGCTCACACCGGAGCTGGCCGAGGATTATGTGCGCTTTTTTGATCTGACACCGCACGATGACAATGTGGACGAGCACAAATGCTACTGTGTGTGCTGGTGCGGTGATGATGCGGAAGGCAAGGACTTTTCCACCAGGGAAAAACGCAGGGAGTATGCACTGGAGTACGTCAAGCAAGGCAAGCTCCAAGGCTATCTGGCCTATCAGGGTGAGCGCATCGTGGGCTGGTGTAATGCCAACACCAAAGCGGAGTGCTTAAGATGCGCCAGCTGGAGGAGGTTTATGGGCAATGTGCCTGTGGAGGAGCCTGGAGACGCAAGGGTAAAATCTGTTTTCTGCTTCGTAATAGCCCCAGATCTGCGCCGACAAGGGTTGGCTCGCTTGCTTTTGGAGCGGGTCTGCCACGATGCCGCCGAGGAAGGGTTTGCTTATGTGGAGGCCTATCCCTGGAAAGAGTTAGACTTCGGCGGATACTACGAGATGTACCAACAGAGCGGTTTTTCAGTGTTCCTGGAAACAGAGCACGGGTATGTGGTGCGCAGACCGCTGGGATAGGACAAGGTGGATGGAGAACAGAACACCCTGCTTCCGAATGGGAGGCAGGGTGTTGCACATTTATCATCGCTCCGGTTCTTGATGATCGGCCACATCGTCTGGAACGTAACGGCCGGTTTTTTTCCTCTGGCGGACGCAGAGGGTGAGCAGATACTCGATCTGGCCGTTTACCGATCGGAAGTCCTCGGCAGCCCAGGCTGCGATCTCGTCATACAGGTTCTTGGACAGCCGCAGCGGAACCTGTTTTTTTCGGTCAGTCATCGCTAGTAGAGGCTGCCGCTGTTGACCACAGGCTGGGCATCTCGGTTACCGCAGAGGACCACAAGCAGGTTGGATACCATGGCTGCCTTGCGTTCATCGTCTAGGTGAACAACGTCGTTTTCGTTCAGCTTTTCCAAGGCCATTTCCACTATGCTCACTGCACCGTCAACGATCATCTTGCGGGCGTCCACAATGGCACTGGCCTGTTGGCGCTGCAGCATCACTGCGGCGATTTCCGGAGCGTAAGCAAGGTAGGTGATCCGCGTATCCATAATTTCCAGACCGGCGTTTTCTACCCTTTCCTGCAGCAGTTTGCGGATGCGTTCAGCAACGATTGTACTGGAACCGCGCAGGCTGCCCTCATCGGGTTGTCCATCACCAGTGGTGTCAATGCCTGGGGCCACGTCATAGGGATAGATGCGCACGATGTCGCGCACTGCACTGTCGCATTGGAGGGACAGGTATTCCTTATAGTTGTCCACATTGAACACCGCCTTGGCGGTATCGACCACTCTCCACACCACAGCAACCCCTATCTCCACCGGATTGCCCAATACGTCGTTTACCTTCTGTTTGGCGTTGTTCAAGGTCATGATTTTGAGCGAAATCTTCTTGGTGTATCTGCCGTCCACAGAAACTTGGCCGCCCGCCGTGACGGTGACCGCGAGTTTGCCGTCGCTGTCCACGTCTCCGCTCTGCCCCAGGCGCGTCCTGGCTGCCGGGTTTACAGCGACAGCAAAGGGGTTGACGAAGTAGAATCCTGGTTCATTGAGTGTGCCGATGTACTTACCAAACAGGGTCAAAACCAGCGCTTCCTGGGGCTTTATGATCTTCAGGCCAAGGAAGGGAATGAAGCCAACCACGACCCAGAGGATACCTAAAGCCAGCAGCACACCGCCTAAGGCATTAGAACCTCGGTCTAGCAGGACACCGCCCGCAATGATCGCGGCAACGGCCAGCAGATACAGGAGGATGAAGAGAATCAGATAGGGCATTCCTGGTCTAGCTCTGAGCACCTTTTCCTGCATAGTAACACCTCGCATATCGTTGTGATATCTTAATGATATCATACGGGAGAAGGTGGAACAAGAGGTTTTTTCCAGCTCTGGTAGGCGCTGGGTACAGGTTACTCCCAGGTGGGCTTGCTCGTATGTTCTCGTTTATGGTAACATATAGGTGTCCCGGTTAATTTTTGGAAGAGTTTTCGAGAATAAGGCGAAGGAGGTGTAAGTCGAATCGATCTGAGCAGAATGCCGGGTCAACTTAATTACAAAAGACAAGGAGTGTGACCATGATGAAGAAGCTCTTAGTAGTGGTGACAGTTTTCCTGATGGCTTTTGGAATTGCGGTTAGTGCAGCGGCGCAACAGACGATCACTTTGGAGTTTGCAACCAACGCTCCTCCGCTGGTGACCAATGCTTATAAAGAAGTGGCCAAGGCGTTTAACGAAAAGTACCCCCATATTATCGTCGATGTGACCAGTCAAGGAGCTGAATTTGAAGCCTTGATGCGGACGAGGATGGCGAGCTTGGATCTGCCTGATATGTGGACGACACACGGCTGGTCCGTAGAGCGCTACAGTGAGTATCTACGCCCCCTCAACGACCAGCCCTGGATAGAAGATATCATCGAATCGATGCTGCCCACTATATCCAACGATGAAGGCCAAATCTTCGTGCTGCCCATCGACTCGGATCAAGCAGGCATCGTGGTCAACAAGACCGTTTTGGAGCGGGCCGGCGTGGACTACTACGACCTGCACACCTGGGACGATTTCAGGGATGCCTTTGAAAAGGTGAAAAAGAGCGGTGCGACACCGGCCGGTTTTTACGGCAGGGATCCTCGCTCTTTCGCCCGCTTCCTGCTTTGGGCTGGCAGCTCGTTGTTTACCACCAGTCCGTCCCATGACTATTCTGAGCAGCTGCTTGATGGTACGTTTGATTGGTCCCGCTGGGATACTGCGAACGAGCTGTTGCTTGAGATGAAGGAAAAAGGCTACATGAATCCTGACGTACTTACCGCTACGGCAGATAGTGTGCACCAGAGCATGGCCCTAGACGAGATAGCCTTTTTATTCACCAACAACTCCGCCGTAGTCAGTGTCCTGGAGTATAATCCGGATGCGAAGATGGGCTTTATCCCTGTGTTCGCCTACCATCCTGATGGACCAAGGTTCTTGATTGGCGGAGAGCGTAACGCTGTGGGCATCGCCTTCAACACGCCCTATGAGGAAGAATGCCTGTTGTTCTTAGAATTCTTGACGCAGCCAGAGAATGTACGCCTGATCTCTGAGGCCCAGGGGTTGCCGCCGGCACTCAAGGGCATTGAAAACGACCTCGGACCGCTGACTGAAGACTACCAAAGATGGCAAGGGCTACCAATTGTACCCTACTTCGACAGGGCATACCTCCCCAGCGGGATGTGGAGCGTGCTGCAGAACGTGGGAGCAGGCGTTGTCTCTGGGGAATACACACCCTCTGAAGGTTCCAAGATTCTGGAGGAGAACTACCATCGTCTGCGGGCAGAGAACCAGTAACACAGGATGATCAGAACCTTGAGTATTGCCGCTTTTTGGGCGGCAATACTCAAGCCGTTTTCGGCGGGGAGGTGCGGCTGTGAGGAAGAAACATGTGCACATGTATCTCATGCTTATACCGGTGGTGATCCTTTTCACGGGGTTGGTGTTCTACCCGTTCATCGAGGGTATCCGCATTTCTTTGACCAACTGGAATGGCTACTCCAGAACTTACAGCTATGTAGGTATGACCAATTACATCAGCTTGCTCAACAGCCGGCTGTTCAAGGTGGCGCTGCGAAACACCTTCATATACGGTTTTGGCTGCACCTTTATCCAGCAGGTTGTGGGCCTGGCCTACGCTCTGTTCGTGAACTTGAGATTCCGCGGGCGAAACCTAGTCCGCCTGATCATCTATCTACCATCCATGATCGCTGGCATTATTATGGGTTACATGATGTACGGCCTGTTCGAATACAACCGCGGCGCGCTCAACGACATTGTCAGATGGTTGGGAGGGCAGAGAGTACTCTGGCTAGAGGACGGGAACAGAGCCGTTTTCATTATCGTGCTGATCAATGCCTTTCAGTTTGTAGGCGTCTCCATGCTCATCTACCTGGCAGGTCTGCAGAACATCCCTGCTCAGATAATGGAGGCTGCCAGGCTGGATGGCTGTGGATCTTGGCAGCTCTTCGCCCATGTGGTCCTTCCCCTGCTCATACCGGCTATTACGTCCAGTACCATCATCAATCTTATCGGTGGCCTGCGCTTGTTTGACCTGATTCAAGCGCTTACCAGCGGTGGTCCGGGCATCGCCACTCACAGTATCGCCACCAGTATCAACTACCTTCACTTCTGGAGTGAAAACGCTGGAGGAGCGGCAGCTGCCGGTGTCGTACTCTTCGTGATCATCTTTATAGTCTCTGCAACGACGAACACCTTGTTCCGCAGAAAAGAGGTGGAGTTCTAGATGCGGTGGGGCAAGAGACTCCTAGTCTTCCTGACGAGCCTGCTGATCATCGCCTTGCACATGATACCCATCTACATCACTGTAGTGGCGTCCTTCAAGGACATCCGCGATTTCAGCTCGAAGTGGGTTTTACCCCAGAAGCTGGTCTTGGACAACTTTCGAATGGCCATTCACGATGGGGGTTTTTATACGGCGCTGGTCAACACAGGGCTCATCACTGCACTTTCCATCCTGATTGTGGTCATTGTGGGTTCCATGACCGGTTATGTTCTGGCGCGCTTGGACAACGCCGTGACGAGGGGCGTTCTGTTGGCGACTCTCGGAGTGATGATGGTGCCAAGCATAAGTCTGGTTGTGCCCTTGTACCGAACATTGCTTCTGATCAACGGCATAAACACCTACTGGGCAGTCATACTCCTGTGTGCCACTTATCAGCTACCTCTCGGGATCTTCATCTATACTAACTTCATCCGAACCGTACCAGTCGCCCTCGATGAGGCGGCAGAGATTGATGGATGCAGCCAGTTCGGCACCTATCTGCGGGTCATCCTACCTCAACTGGGTCCGGTGACAGCGAGTGTCATGATCCTCTCTGGGGTGAAGATCTACAACGAGTATGTTTTTGCCCTGTACTTTCTGCAGTCCGCCGACAGACGCATGATCACCACTTATGTCTCCAGCTTCTTCCATGAGGTGTCCTATATTAACCAAGCTTCTGCCGCTGCGCTGCTGGGAGCTCTGCCCATCATCGTCGTCTACTTAGTGCTGCAGAAATGGTTTATCGCTGGAGCAATGGATAGTGCGGTCAAGTAATGCTGCACCTAGTTGGACCGCTGAGCAGTACAATCTAAGCTTAGAAAGGGGCAGCGGAGGGTATGCTGAGGGCAAAAGCATACGGGAGTGTGACCTCAAATGCCAACCGTTGCCCAAGCTTTGGCGGATCTACTGAGTGTGTGGGGAGTCCAGTTTGTCTTTGGTACGGCGGGCGATACGATTCTGCCTTTCTTGGCCTGCTTGGGAGAGCATCCCCTTAGGTTAGTCCAGATGAGAAACGAGGAGAGTGCGGCCTATGCCGCTTCTGCTGTTGCCAAACTCACAGGGACTGTGGGCGTGGTGGTGAGCGATGGAGGCCCTGGAACGGGGCGGTTGGTGAACGGATTGGCCGACGCCTTGAGCGACCGGGCTTCCGTTCTGGCCATTAGCGGCCAGGTGGAGTCCATGTACCTTGGTACGGGCCACAAGCAGTACATCAACCAGCAGCAGCTGCTGGGAGCGATAACCCTGCGCTCGGAGAACTTGGGCTGCCCCAGCAGCCTCCAGACGGTGGCTTCGGATCTCCTGCGCACAGCAGTGTCGCAGGCCGGCCCTGTGCATTTGAGCATCCCCAAGGACTTCTGGCAGCAGCAGACGCAGGAAGTGACTGCGAAACCGGAGCCCTATCTAAAGGAAACGGCTCAATCCTCTGTTGGTGTGATCGAACAGGGGGCAGAGTGGCTGAAGAACCTGCAGAAACCAATGATTCTGGCGGGCAGGGGAGCCATGCAGGCCCTGCCCGAGGTACTGGTGTTGGCCGAGAAGCTGGGCGCCGGAGTAGTCTATACTCTGCCACTGGTAGGAGCCGTGCCTGGTCATCCCCTGGTGGTGGGTGGATTGGGGCCTGGTGGATCAGAGGCAGCTACTGAGCTGCTGGGAGAGTGCGATGGCGTGGTCAAGGTGGGAGCAACATACTGGCCCACCGTCCTGACGTCCGATAAGAAGAAGGTTTTGGCTATCGATAGTCACCCGGCTAACATCAGCCGCGGCATTCCTGCCGACTTCGGTTTAGTGGGTGAGGCTCAGACGGTGCTGGCTGAACTCGTGAGCAGGCTGGATACCTCGGCTCCACGAGAATCCTGGAGCGCCCGGGTGCAGCAGCTGGCCGCCCAGTGGCGTCAGCGTCTCCAATCGGAGTTGGAGGAGGCTCCGCTGAGCCATCCGGGCAGGGCGATCCGTGTTCTATCCGAATATGCCGATGAGGGTGCTGTGTTCTGTCTGGATGTGGGTGACCATGTACTCTGGTTCAGCCGGTTCTTCCAGGGCAAGGGGCAGCAGGTGCTGGTCTCGGGCCGCTGGAGGGGCATGGGCTTCTCGCTTGGTTCCAGCATAGCCGCGCAGTTGGTCTATCCTGAGCGTCAAGTGTTCTGCTTGGTGGGAGATGGGGGGTTCTCCATGCTCATGGGCGACTTCATATCCGCCGTAGAGCTGTAGCTGCCCATCCTTTTTGTGCTTATGAACAATGGCGCGTACGCCATGGAAGCGAACGCGATGGCCTCCGCTCAGCTTACACCCGTTGGAGTCAGCCTGCGGGATGTGCGCTTTGATCAGATCGCCAGAGCGTGTGGCGGCGTGGGCTCGCGAGTTACTGCCGAGAACTTGCGGGCGGCTCTCGTGGAGGCAGGGCAATCCCGGCGGCCCGTGCTGCTGGATGTGCAGGTGGCTCCCACTCGCCTGCCCACGGCCACGCTCTGACCGCAGGGGACAGGTACTTGGCGGTATTTGCGAATACACTATGAGCGATCCAGGGAACCAGCAGGCAAAAGACAGGATGGTGCTGAATTACTAGGCAGCTGCTTTCTGCTGGCATTTTCCTGTTCCATCCAGCGGATGTTAGTAAGGGGGAGTGTGCGAGGTGCGCTCGGAGCATGATCCAAATCTCGAGCTCTATGCAGAGGTTAAGCGCAGTTTGGCGGAGCGCACCTGGCGGCACGTGCAGCACTGCGCCGATGCCAAGACGAAAGTAGTCCAAGAGATTCTGGCCCGGGCGGGCGGGAGGGAGCGAAGTGAGGACTAGATGAAGTACAAGTTTGCTGTGGACAAAGAAGACTACACAGACTTCGCCAGTGGGCGTGTGTTGTACAGCGCGCCGGGCACCACGGGGTTTCCCGTGCGCTTGACGAGCGAGATTCTTCAACGCGCCTTTGCCATCCTGGGCACCGGTGGGCACAACGGGCCCTATACCATCTACGATCCCTGCTGCGGCGGGGCATTTCTGCTCACCACTATCGGGTTCTTGTTCCCGGAGCGGATCGCGCAGCTGATCGCCACTGACTTCGACTCTAATGTACTCGAGATTGCAGTCAAGAACCTGTCCCTGCTGTCTCCAGAAGGCCTAGCTAAACGGCGGGAGGAGCTGGCAGGATTAGCAGCCGCCTATGGCAAAGACTCACACAAGGAGGCACTGGACAGCCTGGAGCGGCTGCGGAGGCGTCTGGGAGCAACGCGTATAGGGTTTCTCTGCCAGCAGCGGGATATTACCGACATCAAATCTTCCCCTGTGCAGGGTGTGGATATTATAGTGACTGATATCCCTTACGGGCAGCTGGTTAGCTGGGGAGGTTCTGGTGAAGATCCTTTGGACACTCTGTTTGTCAACTGCCGCCAGGCCCTAAGCAGTGCCGGGGTGCTGGTGATCGTGGCGGACAAACGGCCCAGGCTTCAGCATCAGGCCTTCCAGCGCAGAGAGTTCTTGAAGCTCGGCAAGCGTCAGATCGCTTTCTTCCAACCAGTCCACGGATGACAGGAGGTGGCAGGGATGTACGGCATACTGAGCATCGATTTCGATTACTTCATCGCAGCTTCCTCTGCGGAGCGGGATCGGTACTTTCTGCGGGGTGGGGAAGACATCCCCAGAGATGAGCTTCGTGCCCTGTGGGCAGAGAGGTATGCCCGTTATCCGCAGATCCGGGTGATCGGAGTTGTGCCTGAGTTTGCTGCCTTCAAGAGGTATCTGGAACACCTGCCTGTAGATGCGGACCATGTGTTCCTCTCAGAAACCCATAGGGCCATCAAAGATGTGATCGACGCCCTGCCGCGCTCTTTGCCTCTGCGCATTGTGAACATCGATTTCCACCACGACTACTACCACTACTACAGTGGAGGAGACTACTGCAACTGCGGCAACTGGCTGCGCAGGGTCCTGGAAGAGCGCCCTGCGACGCAGGTGAAGTGGGTCCGGCGGGAGGATTCGCAGCTGACTACGTTGGAAGGGGACGTGCCCTTCGAACACACTACCGATCTGGGGTCGGTGTTCCTGGAACCCTTTGACTGCGTGTTTATGTGCCGCAGTCCCGAGTGGAGTCCCCCGCATTTGAGCCGCCGCTATGAAGAGCTGGTTAGGGCTCTGTGGCGTTCGCCGTGGTCCGCTTCTCCGCTAGGAGCATAACCTGAGAACACAACAAAGCCCCAGGGCTTTTGCCCCGGGGCCTGTCCAGCAGAACACTAGAACGTGATACCGCGCAGTTTGATTGCGGCGACGATGCGTTCTAGGGCGAGCATAAAGGCGCCCATGCGCAGGGAAGTCCCATGCTTTTCGGCCATGCTCCACACATCATGGAACGCCTTCACCATGATGTTCTCTAGTTTCCGGTTGATCTCTTCCTCTTCCCACTTGACGGACTGCAGGTTTTGCAGCCATTCGAAATAGGAGACGACCACTCCTCCGGCATTGGCCAGGATATCAGGCACAATGGTGACGCCTTTTTTCTGGAGGATCTCATCGGCCGCGGTCGTTGTGGGTCCGTTGGCAGCCTCCACGATCACCCGAGCCCCGATACTGGAGGCGTTCTTCTCGTGGATAGCGTTCTCCAGGGCGGCGGGAACGAGGATGTCCACCTTGAGCTGCAGCAGCTCTTCATTGGAGATCCTCACTAGACCTGGAGCATCATAGTCCTTAAGCAGCCTGCCCCGCTCCGCCCGGAGGAAGCGTACAACATCTTCAATGTCCAGCCCGTTCTCGTTGTAAATCGCGCCGGAAACATCGCTGATGGCGATGATCCTGCAGCCTTCCCTGTGCAGCAGGAGTGCGGTGGTTCCACCCACGTTTCCAGCACCCTGCACGGCAACTGTGGCATCCTTAAGGTCCAGGCCAACTTTTTTGGCGATCTCCCTGGTGGCAATCAGGACACCGCGGCCCGTAGCTTCTCTACGCCCTAAAGAGCCTCCCAGAGCGATTGGTTTGCCAGTGACCACACTCAGGGTCAGCTGTCCGTTGACCATGCTGTAGGTGTCCATGAACCAGGCCATGACCTCTTCATTGGTGTTCACATCTGGCGCCGGGATGTCGATGTGCGGCCCCACCATGGGGAAGAGCAGGGTCGTGTATTTTCTGGTGAGCCTCTCCAGTTCGCCCTTGGACAGTTTCGTGGCATCTACCGTAATGCCGCCCTTACCGCCGCCGTAGGGGATGTCCACCACAGCGCACTTGAAGGTCATGGCTGCAGCGAGTGCCTTAACTTCATCCATGTCCACGTTTTGGTGATAGCGGATGCCCCCTTTGTAGGGCCCTCGGACGCCGGAGTGCTGCACTCTGTAGCCCTCGAACACTTTGATGGAGCCATCGTCCATCCTCACGGGCACAGATACCTTCAGTTCCCGTTCAGGGTACTTGAGCTGGGTGTAGTCGCGCTCTTCCAGCCCCAGCAGCTGGGCTGCCTTGTCCACAATGTGCATGATCTCCTCGTGTGGATTGTAGCTGTTGCTCATGGTCGATCAGTCCTCTCCTTCAAAAATACGAGCGGCGCACCGCGCTTGTGAATTTATTTACATTACCTATGCGCCACTCTAACCTTTTTATTAATTATTTTACAAGTTAACTGTTCTATTGTCAACTCCTGATCTGGCCCTCCCAGGGTTGGTGGACCGGTGGAGGAACAGTGCACGGAAGACCGTGTAGAAAGGAAAGGTGCAATGAGACAGGTCTTGTCGCTGTTGTACATCGCTTACCTTCTGTTCGTCATCTTTATGATTTTTTTCAGTCGCAAAAAGCCTACCCAGCGCTTCAGCTGGATTCTGGTGCTCATCTTCCTTCCGGTAGTGGGCTTGGTTGTGTACAGCATCATGGGCAGTGAAGTGTACTGGGATTATAAACGCCGGAAGATCCGTCAGCGCCACAAGGCCGTCTTTTTGGAGCTCGATGCCATCATCCGCAAGTGGCATAACCGTTCTGGCGCCGAACTGTCACCTACCCAGCAGTTCCACTACAAATGGTGCGGCAGCATTCTTACTGACGACAACTCTGTGGAGGTGTTCACCAACGGAAAGCCCAAGTTTGAGCGTTTGTTTGCCGATCTGCGCCAGGCCCGGGATCATATCCATGTCCAGTATTTCACCATCCACAACGATTCCGTAGGCCAGGAGCTGATCAGCATTCTCAAGGAGAAGGCGCAGCAGGGGGTAGAGGTGAAGCTGCTCTATGACAGCTTTGGCTGCTGGTTTACCTTTGTACGGCCCCTGTTCAGGGAATTACGTCAAGCCGGAGGGAGGATCCAGGGCATCCGGCCCTGGGCCAGGGCGTTGAACTACCGCAACCACCGCAAGCTGGTGATCATCGACGGGTGTGTTGGCTATCTGGGAGGCATGAACGTGGGCGAACACTATGCCGAGGGTGTGCGCGGCATGGAATGGCGTGACACCCACGTGCGCCTCACGGGTGGGGTGGTGAGGGATCTGCAGCAAATTTTCATCTCCGACTGGGTGGCCTCAGAGCGTAAAGGGCGCCTGGGCTTCCGGAACCGGCTGCAGCACTATTTCCCCGCTGCGCAGGCGGACGGACATCTCCCAGCGCAGATCATTGCCAGCGGGTTGTACAACAAGTACATCGGCCAGGATGTAATTAACTTGAGCTACTTTAACCTGATCAACGGTGCGCAGCGGCGGCTGTGGATCCAGACCCCCTATTTTGCCCCTTCGGAGCCCGTGCTGCAGAGCTTGAAGACCCTGGCCTTACGGGGGGTGGATGTGCGCATCATGACCTCTTCATATTACACCTTCGGCGGGCTGTTCCACCACAACATCAAGAATTATTTCTTCCGCCAGCTGATCGACTCAGGCGTGCGGGTGTTCAAATACAAGGGGATTATGCATGCTAAGGTCATGCTCATTGACGATGACCGCCTCTGCATCGGCACTGTGAACCTGAATGTGCGCAGCCTGGAGAGGGACGATGAGCTGTTCATCTACTTCGAGTCCGGGGAGCAGAATGCGCTGTACAGCACCATTTTCCAGGCCGACCTGGCGAACAGCATCGAACTGGACTATGCCCGGTTTAGGAAAGAAACTCTGCTTTCTCGGGCGTTGGAGTCGGTGGTCAGTCTGTTTTCACCCCTTTCCTGAATTCTTTCCTTTCCTTCCTGGGCAGATACGGATATGATGGGAAGAGACTAGTTCTGAGGAGAGAAAGACCGTGGAAAAGGCTTATCTCTACATTGTCCTGACCCGAACCAACAGCATCGTCTCCCACCTAATTCACCTGGTGACGCATGATCAGTATACCCATGCCGCCCTGGCTTTAGATAGAGATCTGCAGGAGATGTACAGCTTCGGCCGCAAGTACACTTACTATCCCTTTATCGGACGCTTCAAGCATGAGCGGCTGGAAGAGGGGCTGTACAGGCGATCCAAGAAGCTTCCCGGGATTGTTCTGGAACTGGAGGTAACTGAGGACCAGTACCGCCAGGCCCGCTCCCTGATCCAGCAGTTCATCGCCAACAGGGGACGCTACAAGTACAACTGCCGCGGCTTGGTTTATGGGCTCCTTAACAAGCCCACCAAGCGCGATGACCGCTTTCTCTGTTCTCAGTTTGTCTACCACGTGCTGCATGACAGCGGCATTGTGGACTTTGGGGTTCCCGCTAACTTGGTGAAACCTGTGGATTTCCTGAAGCTGCCCGTGCGCGTTGTGTATCAAGGCGATCTCAAACAGCTGGTCGCTTCTCCCGCCTGTGCCGAAGGGGACCGAGGCTTGTGGCAGCGCCTGTTTTCCAGACGCAAGGCTTGCTAACCCCTAGAGGAGAGGCTGTGCGAATTGCGCAAGGGTTTGGTAATGTTTCCTGATAATATGGAATTCGCTCCCGTTTAAACAAGGGATTACCGGTCATATGTCGAATTAATAATTCCAACACGACTAGGTTGGGGGTAGCGGGTTGAATGCTTGATGACATAGATCTGGGGAGACGACAGCGCATTTTGATCGTGGAAGACGTTAAGCTTAACGCTCAGATACTCGTGAACGCCCTGAAAGATACCTACGATCTGCGGGTTGCTCATAACGGAGTGGAAGCGCTGGCCATGGTCAGGGAGGAAATGCCGGATCTCATTCTTTTGGATATCATCATGCCCGAGATGGACGGGTACGAGGTCTGCGCGCGCCTGCAGGCCGATCCCAACACCCGCGATATTCCCATCTTGTTTTTGACCGCCCTAGAGGGGGATCAGAACGAGGCTTACGGCATAGAACTCGGGGCCATGGACTATATCCGCAAACCCTTCAACGTGCCTATTGTCAAGGCCAAGATCCGCAACCACCTGGAGCTGAAACGCTATAAAGACATCCTGAAACGAGACAGCAGGATCGACGGCCTCACCCGCATTCCCAACAGGCGGCGCTTTGATGAAGCCTATGCAGAAGAGCGGGAGCGGGCCAGGCGCAACAAGATGCCCCTATCCGTACTGATGATCGACCTGGATCGCTTTAAAGCCTACAACGACACCTACGGCCACCTCCAGGGCGATGATGTACTCAAACTGGTGGCTAAGACCCTCTACCATGCCCTGCGCCGCCCAGGTGATCTGGTGGCCCGCTGGGGAGGGGAGGAGTTTTCTGTTCTGCTGCCCCAGACTGATCTCCTGGGAGCCCTGCATGTGGCAGAGCGCCTCCGGTCCGCAGTCTATGATCTGGAGATCCCCCATGAGTCATCACATGTGGCGGATGTACTCACCGTTTCCATCGGGGTGGCTTCTTCCATGCCGAACCAGCCTTGGTCCTATGACCAACTGCTGCAGTGGGCAGATGAAGCGGTCTACCGGGCCAAGGCGGAAGGGCGCAACAGGGTGGTAGCTTACGAGTACGCCAGAGACCTGTCCAACTAGGCGATCATTCCCGCACAACGCAGAAAAAAAGACTCCCGTGGGAGTCTTTTTCGCGCGTTGGTGAGGAAGAGAAGGCTTAGCCTTTTACGGCACCTGCGGAAACGCCTTGTGTAATCTGCCGCCTGAACACCAAGTAGAAGATGACCATGGGTACAAGCCCGATGGTCAGGGCGGCAAACTGACGGCCATGGTCCGAAGCTAACGGACCTGAGAACTTGAGGATGCCTACGGGCAGGGTGCGCAGAGCATCGCTGGAGACCAAGATGTTTACCAGCATGAACTCATTCCACACACCCGACACGTTGAGGATGGCCAGGGTGACTGCTACCGGTTTGGCCATGGGGGCGATGATGGAAGCGAAGATCCTAAGATAGGAAGCACCATCGATGCGTGCCGATTCCACCACCGAATTGGGTATGGCCTTGATGAATTCAGTGCAGAGGTAGATGCCTATGGGCATGCCCATGCCCACATAGGGGATGAGCACTCCCAGGCGGGTGTTGTACAAGTTCGTAGAAACGGCCATCAAGAACAAAGGCACCATCAGAGACTGCAGAGTGAGCAGGATGCCGATAACGAAACTGCCGTGCAGAAAGGGCGTAGCCTTGGAGCGGATTTTGGCAAAGGCGAAGCCCGCCATCAGGGAGAACATGATCACTAGGATGGTGGACGCTACAGTGAAGAAGATGCTGTTAAGGAACAGTGTGTCAAACTGAGCCAAGCGCCAAGCTGTGGGATAGTTGTTCAGGGTGGGATTCCAGGGCCAGCCCGTCATGTTCAGCTGAAACTCGGTGTTCGTCTTGAGCGAACTGATCACCAGCCAGTAAAGGGGATACAGCGTGAGCACCGTAAAGATGCCTACGGTGACGTACACAAAGACCCTGAGCACGGGGTGGAAGTCGGTCTTTTTGATCTTGGTTGTGGTTTTCATTCTTCCCTACCTCCAAACCTGGCTTCGGTGATGCGCACCATGACGATGAGGATAAAGCTCAGCAGTACCATAAACACCGAGATGGAGTTGGCCAGCGGATAGTTAGGCGAATGCTTGAAGGCAGTGTCGTACATGTACAGAGCCAGTACCGAGGTGCGCCGCGCTGGATTTCCTGCGGTCATGGCATAGACTAGATCGAAACTCTTCAGTGAACCGGAGATGGCCAGAATACAGGCGGTAACGATCACTCCTGAGAGGGCAGGCAGCGTAATGCGGGTGAGTACCTGCCATTCGCTGGCGCCGTCAATCCGAGCCGCTTCAATCAGGGAAGGATCGATCTTCTGCAGGTTGGCCAAGAAGATAATCATGTACTGTCCCGTGTACATCCAGAGGATGACAAACAGGACAGGTATAATAGCCTTCTGGGGATCATAGGCCAGCTCGTTTTCCCAACCCGGTTGGAACCGCTGCATGAACTTGGTAAACGGCCCGTAGGGTGAGAAAAATGACTGCCAGAGCCTGCCCACTACGATGGTGGAGATCACGCAGGGCAGGTAGATAATGGTCTGGAAGAAATCCCCAAATTTGATCAACTTGCGGTGGATCACATAAGCAAATAAGAAGCCTAGGGGAATCTGGCCAAACACGGAAACAGCCATGATCAAGCCGTTGTTCTTAAGGGAGATCCAGAAGTAGCGATCGTTAAACATGCGCAAATAGTGCCTGAGGCCGACAAACTGGATATTGGGGTTGCCGAAGATGACTCCACCGTTGTAGTTGGTCATGCTTAGGCCCAGGGAAAAGACGGTTGGGAACGCCATCACTGCCCAGTAGACCAAGACTCCAGGCAGAACCAGCAGGAGGTAAGCCCGCCGTTCTTCGGTCCACCATGCTAGGAATCTTTTCATGGGACTTCGCTCCTTAGCAGGAAGGGGAGGCTCGAAAGCGAGCCTGCCCCTTCTGTGGATTGAGTGTTATTTCTTCGCTCTCCAAGTCTCCAGGGCTTCCTGCACGCGTTCAGCCACTTCCATGGGAGTGGCCAGGCCCAGGCCGATTTCCTGCAGACCTACGTTGAGCGGCAGGTAGACTTCGCCTTCCAGAATGTTGTCCAAAACTTCGGTGTATACTTCTATATCGTCATAATAACGGATTCTCTCCACAACCAGCGGTTCGATGTTGTCGGAGGTAACATCGATGCGGCTGGGGATGGTGCCTGCTGTCTCCAGACGCATGGTCTGGACTTCTTTGCTCTGCAGCCACTTGATCAGTTCCCAGGCGGCAGCTTCCTTAGCCGAGCCAGCGGGAATCTTGGAGCTCATGCCGTAACCGGTACCTACTACGCCGGAAGACGACTTCTTGTTGATTTCTCCTGGGATGGCGGGGAAGATGGTCATCTTGAAGTTGGGCTGCTGATCTACGGGGATGAGAGCTTCACCGGTAGTTACGTCGGTCAGGAAGTTGGCGGTTTTCCAGTCGCCGTCGATCATGAATGGTGCCCGGCCGGAGGCAAACAGGCCGTTTACTTCAGAGTAGTTGATGTTCATGATCTTGCGGTCCAGAACTCCGTCTTTGTACATTTGGGCGTAGAACTCCAAGGCGTTGACGAACTCAGGATCGGTGAACTTGGCTTTGCCTTCGATGATCTCCTGAAGTTTCTCGTCGCCGACCAGGCGGCCAACGATCATGGAGAACAGACAGGACTGGATGACCCAGTCATCCTGAGCGCCCATGAGGATCACATCAAGGCCGGCCCCTTTGATCACAGGCACCATGGCCACCAGTTCCTCGTAGGTCTCAGGAATGGACAGACCCAGGCTCTCCAGGAGAGGGACGTTGATGTACAGGGCGTGGCTGGAGGTCATGGTCTGGGGCAGTTCGGCGAGGTATCCTGCTGCCTGCGGTGCCAGGACGGCGGGGTTGAAATACTTGGCGTCCTCTCCCAGCAGGGGCATCAGGTCTTTAACCAAGCCCAGGGTGTGCAGGGATGTGGAACGCCCTCCCGGCCACATGAATACTACGTCGGGGAGACGGTCAGCAGCTGCATATGCTTCGACTTTCTGATGGAAGGCTTCTAAGAACAAGTCTTCCCTTTCTACGATGATATGGGGATTGCGGCGGGAGAACTCACGCCAAACCTCTTCCAGTTCCCGTTCCGCGCCTGGGGCTGTCAGGTCGAAGTAGTTGAGCACCGTAATGGTGATCTTCTCTTCCTGAGCCAGGGCAGCAGGGATAAAGCCCACAACCATAAGCACGGTTAACAGCAGCACTAGAGATTTTCTCAGCATTCTTTTTCCTCCTCGCTTTTTTGGTGTTAGACCACGGGCAACGCAAGGCTTAGATCTCCCCATTCTCACCTCCTGACAGTAGTTGGGCTAAGAGCATCCTTACCTGTGGAAAGGCACAGATAAGGGAGCGAACCAGCGGTCAATCACCAGCCCAGCTGCACCCAGCAGGTCCGCATCCTCGTTGTTGAAGCTGGAACCGGTGATGGTCGTGCTGCAGGGGATTCCTGACTGCCGGGCAGTGGCCGCGTAGTAGCGCTGGCAATAGTCGATGACCTCGCTCTGGAGTTTTCCCCAAAACCCTCCGATGGTGATCACATCCAGATCTAAGAGGATCCCCCAGTGGGTGCAGGCTAAGGCCAAGGCCCCAGCCGACTCCCGGACCAGGTCCAGAGCAGCCGCGTCTTGGGCCTGGATCAGCTCTACAAACTGGGAGCGAGTTACCTTTCGCCCTGTCTTTTCGGCGTAGCGAGCCTGTACATCTCCAAAGTACACGTAGGGTTCTAGGCAGCCCTTCTGCCCGCAGCGGCAGGGCTGTCCGCCGGCGATCAAAGGAACGTGCCCAATTTCACCAGTGGTGAAACGGGAACCGTTGAGCAGGGCTTTGTTGGAGATGATGCCTGCACCGGCACCTTCCTCCGTTTTCAGGTACATGGAACTAACTGCATCCCGGGCCGTCCCCAGCCAAACCTCAGCCAGGGCGCAGGCGTTGGCGTCGTTTTCGATGAAGATGGGCAGCTGCAGCTCACTGCCTAAAAGCTCAGCTATGGGCACGTCTTCCCAATCCAAATTCACGGAGCGGATCACTCTGCCTTCCTTGGGATGGCAGATTCCCGAAACCGCTACGCCCACACCGAGGATGTGCTCGCGGTTGATGCCGGCTTGGGTAAAGATAGTGCTGAGTATTTCGACAGTATTGTGCAAAAATTCCTGCGGAGTCTGACCTCCCCAGGGCAATTTTTCTGTGGACAGTATGTTGCCTTTCAGGTCCAGCAGGGCAGCCCGGCAGTCATCGCGCAGGAGTTTCAGACTGGCGATGTAGAGTTTGGTGTGGTCAATGTGCAGGTACACAGGCCTTCTACCGCCTGTAGACTTGCCCGCTTTACCCTCGAGGACTATGCCTTGCTCCATGAGCTCGGCAATAATGCGGGTGATCGTGGCTGGACTCATGCCTGTCAATTTAGCTAGTTGAGTTCGGGAACAGCTGCCGTGGCGGTACAGAGTCTGGAGTACGGTGGAAGCATTGTAGGTGCGGATTAAGCGGGTTGTGTTGATGTGTCGACTCACTAAACTCACCAACTTTTTTCCACTATGAAAACATCTAATTTCATAATAACCCAGAACAGAATGTTTTGCAATACTTTCTTTTCAGTAAAGTAAGATTTAATTCGGCAAAGGACTCTCCGCGCCCAGTGTGGAATAGGCAAGATAGTGCGATCATATCCACGGTCAAAGGAGTAGATGTATGCTAAAGCTCAGTGGTTCCAACCTAAGCGGCCATGACGTGGTGAAGGCGGTGAGGCAGGGGTGGACGGTCACCCTGGACACGGCCCAGCTCGCCAAAGTGGCCCAGGCCCGGGAGTTGGTCCTGCGCCTGCTGGAAGAAGGCGCCCCTGTCTATGGAATTAACACCGGTTTCGGCAAATTGGCGGAAACATCGATCTCCCGGGAAAGCGTGGCCGAACTGCAGCGCAATTTGATCCTGAGCCACAGCTGCGGTGTAGGTGAGCCCTTTTCGGGAGAAGTGGTGAAGGCCATGATTATCCTCCGGGCTAATGCTCTGATGAAAGGCCATTCTGGTATCCGCCCCGAGGTGATTAGGCTGTTGGTGGAACTGGTCAACCAGAATGTGATCCCAGTGGTGCCCAGCCAGGGCTCAGTAGGGGCGAGTGGTGATTTGGTGCCCCTGGCCCATATGTCCGCGGTCCTCATCGGCGAAGGGGAAGCCTATTACCGCGATCAGCGGCTGCCTGGAGCCAAAGCTCTGGAAAGGGCTGGGCTGGCTCCTGTAGCCCTGGAAGCCAAAGAGGGGCTGGCCTTAATCAACGGCACCCAGGCCATGACAGCCCAGGCGGTATTAGCCCTGTATGACAGCGATATTCTGCTTAAGACGGCGGACGTGGCCGGCAGCCTCACTATGGAGGCGCTGCGGGCCATCCCCGATGCCCTTGATGAGAGGGTGCACGCACTGCGACCCCACCGGGGGCAGAACCTGGTGGCCGCCAATCTGCGCAGGCTGCTCGCGGGCAGCGGACTTGTGTACGGCAGGGAACACGACCGCATCCAAGACGCCTATTCACTGCGCTGCATTCCTCAGGTGCACGGAGCCACCAGGGACGCCTACAGCTATGTAGAACAGGTGGTTAACACCGAGATCAATTCGGTTACGGACAATCCCATCCTGTTCCCCGAAGAAGGAGAGGTAATCTCCGCGGGGAACTTCCACGGCCAGCCCGTAGCCCTGGCCTTGGACTTTTTAGGTATCGCCCTGGCAGAAATGGGGAACATCTCCGAGCGTCGAATTGAGCGCCTGGTTAACCCGCAGCTCAGCGGTCTGCCCCCCTTCCTTACCCAACGGAGCGGGCTCAACTCGGGTTATATGATCGCCCAATACACCGCAGCTGCCCTGGTTTCGGAAAACAAAGTGCTGGCCCATCCAGCCTCTGTGGATTCCATACCAACTTCAGCCAACCAGGAAGATCATGTGAGCATGGGCAGCATCGCCGCGCGCAAACTGGGTGGTATTGTGTCCAACGTACAGCACGTGCTGGCCATTGAAATCCTCTGCGCCTGCCAGGCCTTAGAGTATAGGGATAAGGGCAAGCTGTCCCCGGCAACGCGGGCCGTGTATGAGCTGGTGAGAAGCGCCGTTCCTCCTCTCGAGCAGGACCGCTTCTTGGAGCCTGAGATTCAAACTGTGCGGGATCTGATTGTCTCTGGCCGAGTGCTGCAAGCTGCGGCCAGTGAAGTTGAAGAACTAGCCTAGGACGCCAAGGGAGGTAATTGCATGATTAGGGCACCAAAAGGAGCAAAACTGCACTGCAAGGGCTGGCATCAGGAAGCCGCCATGCGCATGCTCATGAACAACCTGGATCCGGAGGTGGCTGAGCGGCCCGATGACCTGGTGGTGTACGGAGGAATAGGCAAAGCGGCCCGCAACTGGGACTGCTACCATGCCATTGTGCGTACGCTGCAGGAGTTGGAGAACGATGAAACGCTGCTGGTACAGTCAGGAAAACCAGTGGGTGTGTTCAGGACCACACCCCAATCCCCCAGGGTGTTAATTGCCAACTCCAATCTGGTTCCGGCCTGGGGTACCTGGGAGCATTTCCGGGAACTGGAGCGCAAGGGGCTGATGATGTACGGCCAGATGACCGCGGGCAGCTGGATCTACATTGGGACCCAAGGAATCTTGCAGGGGACCTATGAGACCCTGGCCGAGCTCGCCCACCAGCACTTCGGAGGTTCTCTGCGCGGGCGCCTGGTGCTTACTGCAGGTTTAGGCGGCATGGGCGGTGCCCAGCCTTTGGCCGTGACCATGAACGGCGGGGTTGCCATTGTGGTGGAAGTGGATCCGCAGCGCATCGAAAAGCGGCTGGCCACCAGATACTGCCAGCTGGCCACGGACGATTTTGATGAGGCGCTGCGCCTGGCCTTGGAGGCCAAGGAAAAGGGCGAACCGTTGTCCATCGGCCTGTTGGGCAACGCTGCGGAAATTCTGCCTGAGTTTGTGCGGCGCGGCATCATCCCCGATGTGGTTACCGACCAGACCTCGGCCCACGATCCCCTCAACGGCTACATTCCCGCAGGCCATACCCTGGAAGAAGCCGCTCGGCTGCGCACCCAGGATCCAGAGCGCTACATCCGCCTGGCCAAGGAATCCATGGGCGTACATGTCCGGGCCATGTTGGATCTCATGGAGCGGGGGGCAGTGGTGTTTGACTATGGCAACAACATCCGCCAGCAGGCTAAGGATGTAGGGGTAGAAAACGCCTTTGCCTTCCCTGGCTTTGTTCCCGCGTATATCCGTCCGCTGTTCTGCGAAGGCAAGGGTCCTTTCCGCTGGGTGGCTTTGTCGGGCGATCCGGAGGACATCTTCAAGATCGATGACATGCTCTGCAGGGAGTTCAGCGACAACGAACGGCTGGTGCGCTGGATTCAGATGGCCCGGGAGCAGGTGGCTTTTCAAGGCCTGCCGTCCCGCATCTGCTGGCTGGGTTACGGTGAACGGGCCCGCTTTGGCCTGCTGATCAACGAAATGGTGAAAAAGGGTGAGGTTTCAGCGCCCATCGTGATCGGCCGGGATCACCTGGACGCCGGTTCTGTGGCTTCGCCGCATCGAGAGACGGAAGGGATGAAAGACGGCAGCGACGCTGTGGCCGACTGGCCCATTCTCAACGCCTTGGTGAACGCATGCGCCGGGGCCAGCTGGGTCTCTGTGCACCACGGAGGAGGAGTGGGCATCGGCTATTCCCTGCATGCAGGCATGGTGGTGGTGGCGGACGGTACCGATGAAGGCGCAGCGCGCCTGGAGCGGGTGCTCACCACTGACCCCGGTACTGGGGTAATGCGGCATGTGGACGCCGGCTATGAGCTGGCGATCAAGACTGCCAGGGAGAAGGGGATCAAAATACCCATGCTGGAGGGCTAAGGAGGGAAGGACATGGCTCAAATCGTGCAGTGTGTGCCCAACATCAGTGAAGGACGCAGGCCGGAGGTGGTGGAGAGAGTCGTAGACCAGATTCGGCAGACTCCCGGCGTGCAGCTTCTGGACTACTCATCGGACTATGATCACAACCGCTCGGTGATCACCTTCGTAGGTGATCTGGCCAGTGTGCAGGAAGCAGCCTTCCAGCTAACCAAGGAAGCGGTACAGCTGATCAACATGGAAGAGCATCAGGGAGCACATCCCCGCATTGGTGCGGTAGATGTAATCCCTTTCATCCCCATTGAGGAAGTGACCATGCAGGAGTGCGTGCAGGCCGCGGTGAGCCTGGCCGAGCGCATCAACTCTGAGCTGGGCGTGCCCACTTACCTGTATGGGGAAGCGGCCACTAGGCCCGAACGCCGCGACCTGAGCAATATCCGCAAGGGGCAGTATGAGGGACTCAAGGAAGCCATTGCGCAAGAAGAGCGACATCCCGACTATGGCGAGCCACGCTTGCATCCCACGGCGGGAGCTACCGTGGTGGGGGCGCGCTTGCCTCTGATTGCCTTTAACGTGAACTTGGGCACCGACCGCAAAGAGGTGGCGGACCACATCGCCCGCTGTGTGCGGGAGCGCAGCGGCGGCTTTAGGAATGTGAAGGCCATGGGAGTGGCGCTGGAAGAGCGTCGGCAGGTACAGGTGTCCATGAACTTGGAAAACTACCTGGAAACCCCCATTTACAGGGTACTGGAGACCATCCGGCGCGAAGCAGCCCGTTTCGGAGTGCCTGTGGTGGGCACTGAAATAGTAGGGCTTGTGCCCCAGAAGGCCCTTTTGGATGTGGCCGCGTGGTATCTGCAGTTGGAAAGCTTCCAGCCTCAGCAGGTGCTGGAAAACCGCCTGCGCTAGGAGGTGGCTGTGTGGCAACGAGGGCGGAGCTTCTAATCAAGGGTGGACAAATAGTCACGGCTGCCCACGGGGAGTACCCCGCTCGGGGAAAGGCTATGCAGAAGTTGGAGGTACTGCATGGCGGCTGGGTTGCCTGCGCGGGTGAGCGAATTATCGCGGTGGGGACCCCGGCTGAGGTGCAGCAAGAGGTGGAGCTGACTCCCGAGACCCAGGTGATTGATGCTGAGAGCAAGGTGGTCACGCCGGGGCTGGTGGATCCCCACACCCACCTCGTTTTCGGCGGCAGCAGGGAAGATGAGTTTTACCTCAGGGCCCGCGGCGCCGATTACATGGAGATCATGGCTGCGGGCGGTGGAATCCTCAGCTCGGTGCGGGCCACTCGGGCCGCCTCCCTAGACGAGCTGGTGGATGCGGGCCGGCAGAGGCTCAGCTGGATGCTGCGCCAGGGTGTAACCACTGTAGAGTGCAAAAGCGGGTACGGCCTGGATCTGGAAACGGAGCTCAAACAGCTGGAAGCTGTGCGCATCCTGCAAGGGCAGCAGCCTGTGGAACTGGTACCCACATTCCTGGGCGCCCATGCCTGGCCCCCGGAGTACCAAGGGGATCAGGAAGGTTATCTGAAGTTTCTCCTGGACACGGTGCTCCCGGCAGTCAAGGAGCAGGGCATAGCTGAATATGTGGATGTGTTTACGGAAAAGGGAGTCTTTTCTGTGGAGCAGAGTCGTAGGATCTTCCAGAGGGCCCAGGAGTTGGGCTTTAAGCTGCGGATCCATGCTGATGAAATGCACACCCTGGGCGGGGCGGAACTGGCTGCGGAAATGGGTATGGCCAGCGCTGATCACCTGCTCATGGTGTCAGATGAGGGGATCGAAGCCCTGGCATCTAGTGAGGTAGTACCCGTCCTCCTTCCAGGCACAGCCTTCAGTCTGCGCAAGCCCTATGCGCCGGCCCGGAAGATGCTGGAGGCGGGCCTACCCTTGGCCTTGGCCACGGACTTCAACCCCGGTTCCTGTCCCACAGCCAACCTCACGCTGGTCATGTCCCTTGCTTGCCTGTACATGGGCATGACTCCTGAAGAGGTGTTCAACGCGGTGACCATCAATGCCGCCCATGCGCTGGGCCGCTCGGACCGTGTGGGCAGCTTGGAGCCGGGCAAGCAGGCCGATCTGGTAATCTTCGCTGTGGATGATTATAAAAAGGTTCCCTATTACATCGGTGTCAATCTGGTAGAGACAGTGGTGAAAGCAGGTCGAGTCGTTGTCAGTAACTGATCGAGAAAAGGGTGGTATTGTGCTTACGGAACTAAAGATCACGGACTTCGCAGCAGAGCTTGGATCGTCCAAACCTGCTCCTGGAGGGGGCAGTGCCTCTGCTCTGGCTGGGGCTTTGGCCGCTGCACTGACGAAGATGGTGGCGCAGTTGAGTGGTGAGGGATGGGACGGCTTTCTTCCCCAAGCCCAGCGCTTGACCGATCAGCTGCTGCACTTGGTGAACAAGGATACCCAGGCCTTCAACCAGGTGATGTCTGCCCTGCAGTTACCCAAAGGGACGGACGAAGAGAAGCAGGAAAGACGCAGGGCGCTGCGCTTGGCCACACGCTTAGCTACGGAGGTACCGCTGCAGGTCATGGAATTTTCGCTGGAGGCTCTAGCTTTGGCTCAAGAAGTGTCGCTAAGGGGGAACAAGAACTGCCTCAGCGATGCAGGGGTGGCGGCGCTGCTGGCCGCCGCGGCCTGCCGAGGCGCAGCCTACAATGTGCTCATCAACCTGCCTGGCCTTAAGGGTGATGAGTTTGCATCCTCCGCCCGGGAGAGGATGGAGGAGATCCTGCGGGAGGCGGAGGCTCTGGAGCGGGCCACTGTTGACCATGTGTCCCGGTCCCTGGGTTGACCTTTCCTTTGAGTTTTACTTAGAATTGTTTGACAATTGCAGAATAATGTGTTACCATGGGTAGTACCAGCTTCGGAAGGAGGATGCCCATGGCAGAACAAACCCAAGCGCTTGTGGACCGCCTAGCCCGCCTGGAAGCGCGCCTGGCTTGGCTCGAGGCGAACGCCGTGCCCAGGGCTGAGCTGGACCGGGTGGTCGCGGAACACCAAAAAGACATCTTGGCTTTGGTGATGCTCATTTCCACCAGAACACGCGAGGGCCGGCGTCTGGACCACCGGCGTTAGGGGAATACGGGGACTGCCCAGGGAGGAGGACGCTGCATGGAGATTATGGTTGGCCTGTGGGGGACGCTGCTTGGGCTGGCCAGCGTAGTTCTGCATATTGCCGTGCCCATTTACCTCTACAATAGGGCCAAAGAAGATGGACTGCCCAAACCTGCGTTGTGGATCTTGTTCGGCCTGTTCGAGCCCATCACAGCCCTGATGATCTACTACCTCATCAGGTACCTGCAAGGGAAGCTCGGAAGCTCTGTGCCGAGTGACGTCTAGACGTGGGTTTAGGCTTGACGGTCTCGTCTGGGCTGTGGTAGAATCCTTACAGTATACTTCGGGGCAATGAAGGAGCGCAGTAGCCGACCATGGGTACTCAGAGACCAGGCTGGGTGGTGCGAAGCCTGGAGAACATGGTGGTAGGGCAGTGCTCTACCTGGTGAATTACACTCTGGAGCTTGGGCAGGAGACTGCTCCGGCCGCCATCCGTTACCATGGCTCAGAGGCACGCTCACGGCGTGTGAATTAAGGTGGTACCACGGGTTCTCTCGTCCTTAGGATGGAGAGAACCTTTTGTTATTGGAGGAGGGGTTTCCATGAAGCATGTATTGGATGTTTTGGAAGAACGGGGCTATGTGGAGCAGATTACCCACCGCGAAGAGCTGAGGGAGCTTTTGGGCAAGGAGCAAGTCACATTCTACATCGGTTTCGATGCCACCGCCCCCAGCCTCACCTTGGGGCATCTGATCCCCATCATGACCGCCCTGCATCTCTACCGAGCAGGGCACCGCCCCATCATGGTTATGGGCGGGGGCACAACCATGATTGGTGACCCGTCGGGCAAAAGCGAAATGCGGCAGCTGCTCCAGCCGGAAACCATTGCGGCAAATGTGGAGCGTTTCCGCAGCCAGTTTTCCCGTTTCTTCAACTTCGAAGATGGCTCAGCGCTTCTGGTGAACAATGCCGAGTGGCTGCTGGACCTGAACTTTATGCAGTTCGTGCGGGAGATCGGCAGGCATTTCTCAGTTAACCGCATGCTCACTATGGAAGCCTATAAATCGCGTTTGGAGGCTGGACTCACCTTCCTGGAGTTCAGTTACCTGCTGATCCAGTCCTACGACTTCCTGGAATTGTTCCGCCGCTACAACTGCCGGCTGCAGGTGGGAGGCAATGACCAGTGGTCCAACATTATCGGCGGCTGCGAGCTGGTGCGCAAGGCCGATGGGGAGTCGGTGTACGGGCTTACCTTGACCTTGCTCACCACGGCCGCTGGTGTGAAGATGGGCAAGACTGAGAAGGGCACGGTCTGGCTGGATCCGGAGCGAACCAGCCCCTATGATTTCTACCAGTATCTGCGCAATGTGGATGATGCGGATGTGGAGAAAATGCTGACCCTGCTCACTTTCCTGCCCTTGGACGAGGTGCGCAGGCTGGGCAGGTTGGAAGGTGCAGAGATTAACCGGGCCAAAGAAATCTTGGCCTTTGAAGTGACCAAGTTCGTCCACGGAGAAGCGGCAGCGCAGCAGGCTCAGGCTGCGGCAAGGGCTGTGTTCGGCGGCGAGGGGAGCCATGATAGCATGCCCTCCACCACCATGCCCAAGGAACGCTTTGCCGCAGGACTGGATATTGTCACCCTGCTCAGCGAGGTTAACCTGGTGAAAAGCCGCAGTGAAGCCCGGCGCCTCATTGACCAGGGAGGGATTACCTTGGGCCAAGAGCGAGTGGAAAGCATCGATCGCCTGGTCACTGTGGATGATTTCGATGGCAGCGAGCTGATCATCCGCAAAGGCAAAAAGGTCTACCACCGGGTAGTGCTGGAGTAAACAGAGAGATAGCATACGAAGGCAAAAAAGCTAGGACCAACCTAGCTTTTTTGTTGATCTGGAGTTAGTTTTGGACTAGAATAGTTTGTGTTGCTAACTAGTTGGGAGGGGACGAAGTGACCCAGGGAGATCTGGTCTTGGAGTTTATGGAAACCCTGGACAGCCTGAAAACCTGTAGACGGGCCTTTTTCCGCTGTTCTGCTCCGGTAGGGGGCAGTGCCATGCGTCTGCTCATGCTGCTGCATCACCGGGTGGGCGAGGGAGATCTGGGGCTGCAGCCTTCGGAGCTCGGTGAACTGCTTCAGCTCACCAGGCCCACCATCACCTCGCTGGTGAACACGCTGGAAGAGCAGGGGTTGGTGGAACGCCTGAGCGGTGATGAGGATCGCCGGGTGGTCTTTGTTAGGCCGACAGAGCAGGGTGCGGCCGTTGTGCAGCAAGCAAAAGCGGAACTAACTCGGGAGGTCAGAGAGCTCATGGATTACCTCGGCGAGCAGGACGGCTATGAACTGCTGCGGATTCTACGGCGCATGCGCTCCTATCTGCAGGAGAGAGAAATGAGGCAGGAAGGGAAGCAGGAATCATGTGGAAATTGAAGGAGTACCTCAGACCCTATCTACTCACTGTGTTTGTCGTCTCGGGTCTGGTTTTTCTGGAAGTAATGTCCACGCTGCGGCTGCCGGATCTGATGAGCCGCATTGTGGATCAGGGCATAGCCAGGGGAAACATCAGCCTGATCTGGCGCACCGGAGCCGTGATGCTGTTGGTGGCCCTGGCTGGAGTAGTCTGTTCCCTGGTGGGCAGCTATCTGGCCTCCCGGGCTTCGGGTAAGTTCGGCCGCGATCTGCGTTTGGCCATCTTCCAGCGGGTGGGGGCGTTTGCCCCCCGAGACTTCGACCAGTTCGGCACGGCTTCTTTGATTACCAGGACGACCAATGACGTGCAGCAGGTGCAGCAGGTGTTCCACATGAGCATGCGCATGGCCATGCGGGCACCGCTCATGGCCATCGGCGGAGTGCTCATGGTTGTACGCAAAGATGCCCAACTGGCTCTGATCCTGCTGACGTTGATTCCTCTTATGGCGGCGCTGGTAGCCTTGGTCATCGCCAAGGGTGTGCCCTTGTTCAGAAGCCTCCAGGAGAAACTGGACCGCCTGAATCTGGTGGTGCGGGAACAGCTCATGGGTGTGAGGGTGATCCGGGCCTTTAATCGGGAAGCAGATGAAAGGGAACGCTTCGCTGAAGCCAACCGCGATCTCACTGCTACTGCCCTCAGGGTAAGCCGGCTGATGATCACCCTGATGCCCCTCTTGGGCTTGTTGATCAACGTGACCAATATCGTGATCATCTGGTTCGGAGCCAGGCGCATCGATGCGGGCCTGATGGAAGTGGGTAATCTCATGGCCTTTCTGCAGTACACCATGCAGACCTTCATGGCGGTGATGATGCTTTCCATGATCTTTGTCAATCTGCCCAGGGCCTCAGCATCGGCGCAGCGCATCGCGGAGGTGCTGCGTACCGAGCCTTCGATTAAGGATCCTGCGGCCCCTCAGGCAGCGGAGCTGCCGCAGGGCGTGGTCCGCTTTGAACAGGTTACCTTTGCTTACCCGGGAGCGGAAAAGCCTGTGGTGAGCGACATCAGCTTTACGGCCCAGCCCGGACAAGTTACGGCCTTGATCGGGGGGACAGGATCGGGAAAATCCACAATCTTGGAACTACTGCTCCGCTTCCACGATCCCGATTCTGGCCGAATCACGGTGGATGGTGTGGATATCCGCCAGCTGACTCAGAGGGATCTGCGGTCGCGCATGGGGTATGTGCCTCAACAGGCTGTGCTCTTTTCTGGTACTGTGGAGTCCAATATCAGAAATGGCAAACGAGGGGCCACCGACGAAGAGGTGAGGGAGGCGGCGCGCATTGCTCAGGCCCTGGATTTTATTGCCGAGCGGGAAGACGGTTTTGCCAGCGAGGTGGCCCAAGGCGGGGCCAATCTCTCCGGCGGCCAGAAACAGAGGCTGTCCATTGCCCGAGCGTTGGTCCGCAGACCGCAAATCTACCTGTTGGATGATTCCTTCTCTGCCCTGGACTACAAAACCGATGCCAGGCTCCGCCAGGAGCTGGCCCAGGCGGCCAAGGAGGCAACGGTCATAGTTGTGGCCCAGCGGGTGAGCACCATTATGCATGCTGATCAGATTTTGGTCCTGGAAGCGGGGAGGATCGTGGGGCAGGGTACCCATGAGGAACTGCTTCAGGGGTGCCGTGTGTACCAGGAGATCGTCGCTTCCCAGTTTGGAGAGGAGGCCGCATCATGAGCAGACCAGCACCAGGTAGGCCGGGTCCTGGACGGGGGGGAGGTTTTGGGCCCCGCGGGATCGGGCGCCCAGTTGAAAAGCCCAAGGATTTCAGGGGAACCGTCCGGCGCTTAGGCGGATATCTGCGTCCTCACAAATGGAAACTACTGGTGGTTCTAGCCGCGGTTGTGGCCTCAAACCTCTTTAGCATTCTCAGCCCCAGAATCATGGGCCAAGCCACCACCATCCTCTTTGATGGGATGATGGGCCGGCTGCAGGGTACCGGCATCGGCGTAGACTTTGCCGCGATTGGCCGCATCCTGCTCCTGTTAGGGGTTACCTATGCGGGCAGTACACTGTTCAATTTCATCCAGCAGATCATTATAGTGAGCGTTACTCAGCAGACCGTCTGCAATCTGCGGGAAGAGGTCAACGGCAAATTGGCCAAGCTGCCCTTGAAGTATTACGACTCCACCGCCCACGGCGACATCCTGAGCAGGGTGACCAATGACGTGGACACGGTGAGCCAGAGCATGCAGCAGAGCGTGCTGCAGCTGATCACATCCGTGATCAGTATGGTGGGTGTCACGGTGATGATGCTCAGCATCAGTCCCATGCTCACTCTGATCACCATGGGCATGCTGCCCCTGAGCATCCTGATCAGTACCTTTATCGCCAAACGTTCACAGCAGTACTTCATGCGTCAGCAGAACATTCTGGGCCAACTCAACGGCCATGTGGAGGAGGCCTTTACCGGCCACCGCATTGTCAAGGCCTACGGTTTGGAGCAGGAGGTTGCCGCCAGCTTCAGCCAGATCAACAACGAGCTTTATGACAACGGCTGGAAGGCCCAGTTCGTCTCCGGCACGATTATGCCCCTGATTCGCTTTGTGGGCAACTTGGGCTATGTGGTCATCGCCGTAGCGGGGGGACTCTTCGCTGCCCGCGGCGCCATCACCGTAGGCAATGTGCAGGCTTTCATGCAGTACTCCCGCCAGTTTGGCATGCCCATTACCGAGCTGGCCAGCATTGCCAATGTGCTGCAGTCGGCCGTGGCCGCGGCGGAACGCGTCTTTGAACTTTTGGATGAAGAGGAAGAGCCCGCAGATGCCCCAGGGGCTTTGGCCCTGGCCAATCCCCGCGGTGAGATCGAGCTGAGGGGCGTGAATTTCGGATACAGGCCCGAGCAGCTGGTCATCAAAAACCTCAACCTGCAAGTCTCTCCAGGCCAGCTCATCGCTATTGTGGGGCCCACAGGAGCAGGCAAGACCACCTTGGTGAACCTGCTGATGCGCTTTTACGATGTGAACTCCGGGGCCATTTACTTCGACGGGTATGATATCCGTGACATCCAGCGGGGCGCCTTGCGCACCATGTTTGGCATGGTGCTCCAGGATACCTGGCTGTTTGAGGGCACTATCAGGGATAACATCGCCTACGGCCGGCCAGGGGCCACTGATGCAGAAATCGAGCAGGCGGCCCAAGCAGCCTATGTGGATCACTTTATCCGCACGCTCCCCCACGGGTATGATACTATCTTAAGGGGAGATGCTTCCGGGATCTCCCAGGGGCAGAGGCAGCTGCTCACCATTGCCCGAGCCATTTTGGCTGACCCGGTGGTGCTCATTCTCGATGAGGCCACCAGCTCGGTGGATACACGTACTGAACGCTTGATTCAAAAGGCCATGGCCAGGCTCATGGAGGGCCGCACCAGTTTCGTGATCGCCCACAGGCTGTCCACCATCCTCGATGCTGATCGCATTTTGGTGATCAACGAGGGTGAAATCGTGGAGCAGGGCACCCACGAGGAACTCATGGCGCTCGGCGGGTTCTACGCTGAGCTGTACAACAGCCAGTTTGTGGCTGCCACAGCTTAAGGGAAGGTGTTGCAAGTGGCGCGTGTCGTAGTAGGAATGTCAGGAGGGGTCGATTCGTCGGTTGCTGCCCTTGTGCTCAAAGAGGCGGGCTATGATGTGATAGGCATCTTCATGAAGAACTGGGATGAACGGGATGAAAACGGTGTGTGCACCGCGGATGCAGACTATGATGATGTGCGCAGGGTGTGCGACCAGATCGGCATTCCGTACTATACAGTGAACTTCGAGCAGGAATACTGGGACCGGGTTTTCGTCTACTTCTTGGAGGAATACAAGCGCGGACGCACCCCAAATCCCGATGTTCTCTGCAACAAGGAGATCAAATTCAGGGCCTTTTTAGAGAAGGCCATGGAGCTAGAAGCCGACTACCTTGCCACGGGCCATTATGCTCAAATCGGCAGGGAGGACGGCTGCTACACTCTGCTCAGGGGGGCAGACGCCAACAAGGATCAATCCTATTTTCTCTACACCTTGGGGCAGAAGCAGCTGTCCAAGACGCTGTTCCCCATTGGGCATCTCACCAAGGAGGAGGTGCGGGAGAAGGCCCGCCAAGCGGGCCTGGCCACTGCTGAGAAGAGGGACAGCACGGGCATCTGTTTCATCGGAGAGAAGGATTTCAAGGAGTTCCTATCACGTTATCTGCCGGCTCAGCCCGGAGAGATCCGCACCGTGGATGGTGAACTGAAGGGTTACCATGAGGGGTTGATGTACCATACGCTTGGACAGCGAAAGGGTTTGGGCATTGGCGGCGCGGGGGAGCCCTGGTTTGTGGTGGGCAAGGACCTGGCTACTAACACCCTCCTGGTGGCCCAGGGCAGAGACCATCCCGCTCTATACAGCGCTGGGCTAAAGGCCGAGGACGTAAGCTGGGTGCGCGGCGAGCCCCCTGCGGCCAGGTTTGAATGCACAGCCAAGTTCCGCTATCGCCAGCCAGACCAGGCGGTAGCTGTGCAGATCACAGAAGACGGGGCACGCGTTGAGTTCGTCAAGCCGCAGCGGGCCATTACCCCCGGGCAAGCCGTAGTCTTTTACCAGGGGCCTGTCTGCCTGGGCGGAGGAACTATCGAAGAAGCTTGGTAGGAGGCAGCCATATGCTGGTGGGTACCTTGAAAGTAGATGTGTACATCCCGGGAGCCGCGTCCTTGAAGGATAAGCGGCAGGTAGTCAAGGGTATGATCCAAAAAGTCCAGCACCGGTTCAATGCTTCCATTGCCCAGCTGGACGAAGCGGACCTTTGGCAGCGCGCCACCCTGGGCGTTGCGGTTGTGGGCGGCAGTCGGGAACATGTGGAAAGGCAGCTCCAGCTGGTCTTGAACTTCCTTGACGCTGAGCCCCGCTGGCAGGTGACCCACGTAGAAATGGATTTATACTAAGAGGTTTTTTCTGGTCAATGGGGAAGTGGTATCTTTGGGAAGGAGACCATGTAGTCATCATCCGCCCAAAGATGCAGCAAGGAGGTTCATACTGAATGTCAGTAGGCAGAACAACCAGATTGCAGGCAGTTTTGGACCGCGAGACCACGCACTCTAATCTATCCCCGCCGCAGCTGGTGGAAGCGGCGCTGCGGCGGGGGGAAGGCAGGCTGTCCTCCACGGGGGCTTTTTCCACCACCACAGGGAAGTACACGGGACGTTCACCTAACGACAAGTTTATCGTGGAAGATGACCTGACCAGGGACACAGTGGCCTGGGGCAAGGTCAATGTTCCCTTCAGCGAAGAGAAGTTTTACAAGATCTACGATCAAGTGCTGGAGTATTTGGAGCAGCAGGATGAGCTCTTCGTCTTTGACGGCTATGTAGGTGCCGATCCGGATCACCGCATGCCGCTCAGGGTAATCAACCAGTATGCCTGGCAGAATCTCTTTGCCCGGCAGCTCTTTATCCGTCCCTCTCGGGAAGACCTGCGCAGCCATGAGCCTCAGTTCACAGTCATCGGCGTGCCGGGCCTTAAGGCTGTTCCCGAAAGGGATGGCACCAACTCGGAAGCCTTCGTCATCGTCTCTTTCAAAGAACGGGTCGTGCTCATTGGCGGTACTGCCTATGCTGGGGAGATCAAGAAATCCATTTTCACTGTGATGAACTACCTGCTCCCAGCCAAAGGCGTTTTATCCATGCACTGCTCGGCCAATGTGGGTGCAGATGGGCGCACCGCCTTGTTCTTTGGACTGTCGGGCACGGGCAAGACCACCCTCTCCGCCGATCCCCAGCGCAGGCTGGTGGGCGATGATGAGCATGGTTGGTCGGAAGCGGGTATCTTCAACTTGGAGGGCGGCTGCTATGCCAAGTGCATCAACTTGTCCCGGGAGCATGAGCCGCAGATCTGGGATGCCATCCGCTTCGGAGCGGTGTTGGAAAACGTGGTGCTGGATCTCCAGGATCGCATTGCTGATTACACGGACGGTTCGTTGACCGAAAACACGAGGTGCGCATATCCCCTGGATTACATTCCCGGCAGGGTGGACCCCAGCATGGCCGGCCATCCTACGGCAGTGGTGTTCCTCACCGCCGATGCTTTCGGGGTGCTCCCTCCCATCAGCATCCTGGAAGATGAGCAGATCATGTACCATTTCATCTCAGGCTATACCAGTAAGCTGGCAGGCACCGAGCGCGGCATCAAGGAGCCGCAGGCCACTTTTTCCGCCTGCTTTGGCGAGCCTTTCCTGCCCCTGAGCCCCTTGACCTATGCGGAGATGCTCAAGGACAGGGTGAACAAGCACGGTGCCAAGGTCTACCTGATCAACACCGGCTGGTCCGGCGGGCCCTATGGTGTGGGCCAGCGCATTGCCCTCAAGTATACTAGGCGCATGGTGACAGCGGCTTTGTCCGGCGAGCTGGACAACGTTGAGGTGCGCCTCGACCCCGTTTTTGGTTTCAAAGTGCCTGTGAGCTGCCCGGATGTGCCCAGTGAGATTCTTGACCCCAAAAAGACCTGGGCCGATCCGCAGGCTTACGCTGCTAAGGCCCGTGAACTTGCTAAGGCATTCCAGGCCAACTTCGAGGCTAAGTACGCCGGCCTGGCTCCAGAAGTAAAGGCCGCCGGCCCCAAAGTCGACTAGATTCCCTACAGCTGCAGAACAGCCCTGCGGGGTTGTTCTGCAGTTTTCTTTGGCAGGAGAAAACCCCGGCTGCTCGAATTGTAAAACTTTATAGACTGACTCAAGGGAGGGGTTGCGTGGTTCGGCTCGAGTCCTTGAAGAAGACGCATCCAGGGCACCGGGTGGCGCCGCCAGTGAAGGCGGTGGACGGCATCAACCGCGGCCTGCTGGGCCACAATTGGGAGGGCAGGCTTTGTTTAAGGTCATAGTGGATGCCGATGCTTGCCCGCGGACGTGCCTGCAGGTGATGCAGAAACACAGTGAACGCTTGGGGTTCCGGCTGCTCACCGTCGCTTCCATTGACCACCACATCGAAAATGCCGATCACATTGTGGTGGGCAGGGGGCGTGATGCCGCGGACTTCGCCGTGATCAACAATACGGCAGCGGGGGATATTGTGGTAACGCAGGATTGGGGCTTGGCCGCGCTGGCCTTAGGGAAAGGAGCCTTTGCCCTTGCCCCTTCTGGGCGCATCTACTGCGAACAGAGTATGGATTTTCTTCTGAATGAACGTTTTTGGAAAGCCAAACACCGGAGGGCCGGCGGGCGCAGCAAAGGGCCGCGGGCCCGTACCGCTGAAGACGACAGCAGATTGGAGCAGAGCTTTCTGCGCCTGCTGGCCTTAGCGGGCAGTGCCCGCTGAGGATGCTAGAACAAAAGGAGGGTTTTTGTGTCGGAACACCGTTTTGCCGTCTTGATAGATGGCGAGAACATCTCACCGCGGTTTCTAGGGCCCATTCTGGCCGAGATAAACCGCTCCGGCGAGATCATCTTAACCAGGGTCTATGGAGATTGGACCCAACCGCACATGGGAGGGTGGAAGGAGCTGCTCCAGAGCTATCCCGTGCGTCCCGTCCAGCAGTTCCGTTACGGGGAGAATGCCACCGATGGGGCGCTGATTATGGACGCTATCGAGATTGTCTCCACCAACCGCAATCCTGTCAATGCATTCTGCATTGTATCCAGCGATAGCGATTATTACAGCTTAGCCCTGCGCCTGAGGGAGCATGGTATGTATGTATGCGGGATCGGACGCCAAGGGACTAAGAACATTTTAGTGCGCTCCTGCAACCGCTTTATTTATCTGGAAAACTTAGGGTTTTCCAGCAGTTCCACGGTGGAAGAAGAGACCAAGACTTCACCTGGAGCGCTGCCTGTAGAGGATATTGTCCGTCGCGCCTATGAGGCCAGCGACGAGGACAGCGATGGCTGGCTGCTCCTGGCTGACCTGGGACAAGCCATTCGCCGTGAGTTCACTGATTTTGATCCCCGCAGCTACAATTACACCAATCTGCTGGATATCCTGCGCTCTTACCCGGATCTTTTTGAGGTGCGGAGTAACAACAAGACACCCCCAGTGTATTGGATGCGGGTTAAGCCCACGGCTTCCGCACCGCACAAGCTGCGGGGTGTGATCAAGCGCTACATGGGTAACTATGGGTTTATCCGCGCCGAAAAGGGGGACTACTTCTTCACCAAAGCGAACTTGGCTGCAGATCAGAGGGATAAGCACCTTAAGTCGGGCACTCCTGTGGAGTTTATCGAGATTAAGGCTCCTGACCCCAGCGGAGAGAGTTCCTTGGAGAAGAACGGGCGGGCACGTAATGTGACTGTTATTCACGAAAAATAGGCCGCGGCGGCTCCCAGCTTAGAGCCCATTGCTCCTCAAGCATTTCAGCTGTTCTGCCGCGAGGCGCACGAGGGTTTCCCGCTGGTTGAGTTCAGGGTCCTCCCAAACTTGTTCCAGGAGGTAGTGCAGAAGCTGGCCCACCAGGGGGCCCGGTTGCAGGTCCAGTTCCTGCATCAACTGGCGGCCATCTATGCGCAGATCCTTGAGGGATAGGGCACTGTCTTGAGTCAAGATGTCGTTGAGGCGGGCTTCCATCGCCTGACCGTAAGCCAGGATTTGGCGGGGAGATGCGTTCATCCCCGCCATGTCTGCTTGGCGGAGTTTGATTAAGTCGCGGGTGGCCTCCACGCCCACTCGGCCCAAGAATCGGCGCCACGCTCTGTCAGACGAGTGGGGATGCAGGTCAAACATGTGGTGGGTAATCAGCGCCGAAACTTTGGCGATCAGTTCTGTGCTGGCCCGTAGACGGCGGAGCAGCTGTTCTGCCAGGGATGCTCCGAGTTCAGCGTGGTCCCGTCCCAGGCTGCGCTGTTTGCCCACGTCGTGTAGGAGGGCAGCCCAGCGCAGATGCAATAAAGGATGGGCGAAGTGCGCGGCTGTGCAGGCATGGGTCAGAAGATCGTAGGGATGGTGCTCGCCAGCGCACAGGCCGCAACAGGCAGCTAGTTCTGGCAGCACCACTTCCATCAATGTGCTAGCAGCGAATGTTTCCAGGGCAGAGAGGAGTTCTCTGCCCATCAGCATTTTATTTAGCTCGGCGAGCATGCGCTCCGGGCTGACCTTGGCGATAAGGCCCGCTAAGGACGGCAGCACCCTTTCTGTATCCTTGTGGACTTTGAACCCTAAAGTGGACTGGAAGCGAATCAGGCGCAGCATGCGCAGGGGATCTTCTCGAAAACGTGCTGACGGATCCCCCACTGTGGCCAGGATCTTTCTTTTTAGGTGCTTCCGCCCCTGGAAGGGATCGATGATGCGCTTGGCCAGGGGGTCATATCCTAGGGCGTTGATCGTAAAGTCCCTCCGGGCCAGATCCAGCTCCAGCTGATCCGTGAAGATAATGTAGTCCGGGCGCCGCTGGTCGCTGTAAGGTCCGTCACTGCGCATGGTGGTCACTTCGATGGGCGTGTCATGCACAAAAACGGTCACGGTGCCGAACCGCTTGCCGGTGGGCAACGACCTGGTAAAGACTGCCTCCACCTGTTCAGGCACGGCATCAGTGGCGATATCCCAATCGGTAGGAACCAGTCCGAGGAGGCTGTCCCGAATGGCTCCTCCTACCAGATAGGCCTGGAAGCCTTGTGCTCTGAGAACCGCGCAGGCCTGCTCAACGGCGGGCGGCACCATGATAACCATACTCATTCCTCCTTCAGCCCCCTTCACTTCTGCATTTCCTGCTCTTTCTCCTCTTTGGCGCAGGAATGGCGTGCCCGATATGGAATGTAATAGTCACTACAGCTGATTAGGTGGTGGATCGGTGCAGCATGATCTGTTTCTGGAGTTCGGCCCCTTGGTCCCGGCCTATTTCCTAGCCAGGCCCAACCGTTTTCTGGTCCACTGCCAGCTCGAGCAGTCCGGGGAGCTGGTGGAGGCGCACCTAGCCGATCCAGGGAGGTTGAAAGAACTGCTGCTCCCGGGCGCGCTGCTCTATCTGCGCAGGAGCACTAACCCCAAGCGCCGGACCAAGTGGTCTGTCATGCTTATACAGGCGCCGGGGCCGGTCTTAGTTTCCCTGCAGTCTACGCTCGTTAACCAACTGGCGGCCCGGGCTCTGGCACAGAAAGCCATTCCTGCCCTGGCCCCGTGGGATTTGGTGCGTGCGGAATATGCTTACGGGGGTTCCCGTTTTGACTTTCTGCTGGAAAACGGTCGCGGAGAACGCCTCCTCCTGGAAGTGAAGAGCTGCACCTTGGTGCAGGATGGGACAGCTATGTTTCCCGATGCGGTAACGGCGCGGGGAGCGAAACACGTGCTGAAGCTGGCCGAACTGCAAAAGGAGGGCGCTTTCCGCGGCGGTGTTCTTTTTGTAGTTCAGCGCTCGGATGCGGTCGTTTTTCGGCCCGCCTCTCACATTGATCCTAAGTTCGCCCAGGCTTTGAGCGCTGCCCACAGGGCAGGAGTTTACGTGGCTGCGTATAACTCCAGGGTAGAGGAGAGGTGTATCACTTGGGGGCAGGAGCTCCCGGTTCAGCTTGTGTAGGAGGTGGGTTGTATGGTGGCGGAGCTGGTGACCAAGACGCACATTGCCGTGATCTGGGATTTTGACAAGACGCTCATCCCCGGGTATATGCAGGAGCCCCTCTTCAGGCACTTCAACGTGGACGGGCGCAAGTTTTGGCGCGAAGTCAACTCCCTGCCCAAGTATTTGCGCCGGGAAGGCAACGAGATGGTGGCCGAAGACAGTATCTACCTCAATCATATCCTATCCTATGTGCGCGCCGGCGTTTTTAAGGGCCTCAACAACAAACTGCTCCGTAAGCTCGGCAGCGAACTGGAGTTTTACCCGGGGCTGCCCGAGTTCTTCCTGGCGGTAAAGGACTTCGTGGCGAACGATCCTGTTTATCGTAAATATGATATCAAAGTGGAACACTATATTGTCAGCACCGGCCTGCGCCAGATGATCCTGGGCAGCAAGATTGCCGAGTATGTGGACGGCATCTGGGCCTGCGAGTTTGTGGAAATGCGCCTGCCTCCGGGCTATCTTCAGGAAGGGGTGCCTGCTCTGCGGGAGGAAGAGATTGTCCTGCAGGATATCGGCTACGTGATTGACAATACCACCAAGACCCGGGCCATTTTTGAGATCAACAAGGGCGTAAATAAGCTGGAAGGTATCGACGTGAACAGTTATATCCCCAGATCCGAGCGGCGCATCCCCTTCCAGAACATGATCTACATTGCCGACGGGCCCAGCGATGTGCCGGTTTTTTCCCTGATCAACCAAAACGGGGGCAGGACCTATGGGGTGTACGGCAAGGGTGCCCGAGAAGAGTTCGCCCAGGTGAACAAGCTCATGCAGCAGCGGCGCATCCACGCTTTTGGGGAGGCAAACTACGAACCCGATACGCAGACCTACATGTGGATCATGAACGCGGTCAAAGAAATTGCCGATACCATAGTGCGCAATACAGAATTCGTGCTGTCAAGCAGGGCGGGCGAATCGCCGCGGCACTTGGATGGACAGGAGGATCTGCAGTGAAAGAACTGCTGGAGAAGTGGGGTCAGAAATTTAGAGAGGCGGAAATCGCGTCTTTTGAGGACGGGGTGTGGCGCGTCCAGCTGGCTGACGAGGTCTACATCCTCAAGCACAGGGCGACGCGCAGCCGGGTGTGGGAAGAGTGCAACCTGCTCAACTGGCTGACAGCTCAGGGACAGCCCATCTCGCCGCTGCTCTTCACTGTGGACGGAACGCCTTGGGCCGAATACCAACTGGGCATCTATGTGCTCTACCGCTTTGTGGAAGGAACTCCAGGGGACAAATTGGGGGCCTACACCAGTGCCTTTGCCCGGGAAGCCGCCTCAACCCTGGCTCGCCTGCATTTGAGCTTGGCGGAGTATGAGGCAGGAGAGACCTTTCCCGTCTTCGACTTGTTCCAGGAGGCGGCCAGTTTTGCCTGGCCGTTGGTGCAGTCCCACGCGGCCATGAAGTTCGGCCACGGCCTGCATGATCTGGAAGAGACCATCGGAGGGGAACTGGTCAACCCCTATGAAGCCCTGCCCCGGCAGCTGATCCACCGCGATTTCCATCCTGGAAACCTGATCTTCCGAGAAGGGAAAATCGCGGGTATTCTGGATTTCGACCGCGTGCGGCTGGGGGTCCGCTTGTTCGATCTCTGTTATCTGGCCACCGCCGTGCTCAGTGAAGGATTTGATGATCCCCGCCGCCGCCAGGAATGGCCGGGTTTCGTGCGCGAGCTGATCGCGGGTTACAATTCCGTGGCGCCTTTGACCAAGACGGAAGGGTTCGCTTTTGTCTACATCGTCTACTTGATTCAGCTGCTGTTTACCGCCCACTACCTGGATCTGGGCCAAACCGTTCTGGCGGACAAAAACTTAGCCATGCTGCTGTGGGTCCATGACCAGCAGGACTTCCTCCAACCGGTCATCGAGAAACTGGTGGCAGGCTAGATAGGTGATGAACATGAACGATTACAGCGGACTGGCGCAGCTGCTTCACGAGTTCTTGCCCCGGGGCGACCTCTTGGCAGCAACGTTGAGCAAGCGGCGCAGCAAGTCCATTGCCTATGCAAAAGTAACCCTGCGGCCTTTGGAACTCAAAGGCCGCTTGCACTACCAAGCTGCCTATCATCACGCCGACAGAGTGCTGCACAAAAACCTCCTGCCAGAGGAGGCTGCGGCTCTGATTCTGGAACTGATGCGCGCTGAGTTCAGGCAGGCTCTGCTCTGCACTCCCCAGGCCGATTACCAGGTGCTGGTGAGCAAGAAGGGGGCAGAGAAAATCCTGCGCCAGCCCCCGTCGCGCAGCCCGGAAGATGTAGTCCTAGATCACGATCGGCCTAAGCGCTACATACTCCAAGAAGGGACGGCCTATCCCTTCCTGGTGGAGCTGGGGGTGATGAACACCGCTGGGAAGGTTTTGACCAAGCGCTATCACAAGTTCCGGCAGCTGAACAAGTACCTGGAGATTGTGGAGGACTGCCTGCCCTACCTGTCTAGGGACCAGGACAGGCCCATCAGGGTGGTGGATTTTGGCAGCGGCAAGGCCTACCTCACCTTCGCCCTCTACCACTATCTAGTGGAACACCTTGAGCTGCCCGCGCGCATTGTAGGTCTGGATCTGAAAGCAGATGTGGTGCAGTTCTGCAACGAGACAGCGCGCAGGCTGGGCTATGAGAACCTGGAGTTTTTGTGCACAGATATCCGGGATTACCAGACCGCAGAACCCGTTGATCTGGTGGTGTCCCTGCACGCCTGCGATACAGCCACCGATTTTGCCCTTGCTCAAGCGGTGCGCTGGGGAGCTAAGGTGATTTTGGCTGTGCCCTGCTGTCAGCATGAGGTCTTCAGCCAGCTGTCGGAAGAGACTCACCCGGTGCTCTTGGAACACGGCATTATGAAAGAGCGGGTCGCGGCCCTGCTCACCGACGCTGCCCGTGGTAAGCTGCTGCAGGCGCAGGGGTATGCCGTGCAGATCATGGAGTTTATCGACCTGGAGCACACGCCCAAAAACCTGCTCATTAGAGCTTTCCGAGATGAAAGGGTGGACCGGGTCAGGGCTTGGGAAGCGTACAGGGCCTTCAAGGAACACTGGCGCTTCAAGACGACGCTGGAAGGTCTGTTCACCGAAGCGGAGGGGCAGTGAGCAGGAGGGCCCCGCAGGCGGGAGCTTCCTGAACTTGACAGCGGCTGTGGTTGTGTTAGAGTGGAAAAGAGGAAAGCTGGAGGAGTGGATATGCCTATGGAGATCAACGCCAACACGCCGAGCAACTTTATCCGCAACATCATAGACGAGGATCTAGCTTCGGGCAGAGTCAAAGAGGTAGTCACCAGGTTCCCCCCTGAACCCAATGGCTACCTGCATATCGGGCATGCGAAGTCCATCTGCCTGAACTTTGGACTGGCCAGGGACTATGGCGGCCGCTGCCATCTGCGTTTTGATTATACCAACCCGGAGAAAGAAGAAGTAGAATACATCGAGAGCATCCAGGAAGATGTCCGCTGGCTGGGCTTTGACTGGGGTGAGCACCTCTACTTCGCCTCGGACTATTTCGATCAGCTCTATGAGTTTGCAGTGGAGTTGATCAAGCAGGGGAAGGCCTATGTCTGCGAGCTCAGTGCAGATGAGATCCGCGAATATCGCGGTACACTGACCGAACCTGGGAAAGAGAGCCCCTACCGCAATCGTTCCGTAGAGGAGAATCTGGAGCTCTTCGAGCGCATGAAGAACGGAGAATTTGCTGAGGGCAGTCATGTGCTTCGGGCCAAGATCGACATGGCTTCGCCGAATGTGGTCATGCGCGATCCTGTTCTTTACCGGATCAAGAAGGTGCCTCATCATCGCACAGGCGACAAATGGTGCATCTACCCCATGTACGACTTCACCCACTGCCTGTCCGATGCCATCGAGGGCATTACGCACTCCATCTGTACCCTGGAATTTGAAAACAACCGTCCGCTCTACGAGTGGATTCTGGAGCAGGTGTATCCCAAACCCCATCCGCAGCAGATCGAATTTGCCCGTTTGAACCTGAGCTACACAGTGATGAGCAAGCGCATACTGCTGCAGCTGGTGGAAAAGGGCATTGTGAGCGGCTGGGACGATCCCCGCATGCCCACCATCGCGGGGCTGCGCCGCCGCGGCTACACGCCGCAGGCCATTCGTGACTTCTGCGAGCGGATCGGTGTGGCTAAGGCCAACAGCATCGTGGATTACGCTTTGCTGGAGCACTGCGTACGCGAGGATTTAAATGAAACTGCTCCCCGCACAATGGCAGTGCTGCGGCCTTTGAAAGTGGTTATCGAAAACTACCCGGAAGGCCAGGTCGAATACCTGGAGGCCGCTAACCATCCCAATAATCCTGAGGCCGGTACGCGCCTTGTACCCTTTACCCGGGAGATCTACATCGAGCGGGACGACTTCATGCTCGATCCCCCTAAGAAGTTCTATCGGCTCGCTCCCGGCCGGGAAGTACGGCTGCGCTTTGCTTACTTCATCAAGTGCACCGATGTGATCTGCGACGACGAGGGCAATGTGGTAGAACTGCGCGCCGTGTATGATCCGGAGACCAAGGGTGGCTCGGCCCGCGATGGGCGTAAGGTCAAGGCGACCCTGCACTGGGTAGCGGCAGACCATTCACTGCCCGCCGAGGTGCGGCTCTATGATCACTTGTTCGCCACAGAGGATCCCAACGAAGGCGATCTGGAAGAGAACCTCAATCCCAACTCTCTAGAGATCGTCACTGACGCCAGGGTGGAACTGAACCTGAAGGATGTCAACCCTGGTGACAAGTTCCAGTTCGAGCGGCTTGGCTATTTCTGCGTGGATTTGGACTCTACGCCGGAACGTCTGGTCTTCAACCGCACCGTAGCTCTGAAAGATACCTGGGCCAAGCTGCAGGGCAAGTAACAAGGTAAAGCAAAGGGAACCGGGCCTCTGCCCCGGTTCCCTTTTCTGCGCTCGTTATTCGGATGCTGACAGATATTTTTCTTCCAGCTTCGCCTGGACCGCCTTGGCGAACTCTTGAGCTCCAAACAGGGAGAGATCCCTGTAATTGCCGCACTGCACAGGGCTGCGCGCTGGCACGGTGTCGGCCTCCAAGACCCGGCTCAAGGCTTTGATCAGGGCTCTGGCGATTTCCCCTTCAGAGCTTTGGCCCAGCTTGATCAGGTAGAAACCTGTCCTGCAGCCCATGGGTGAGAGGTCAATGACCCCGTCCAGTTCTTCCCGGAGGAAACCAGCCAGGAAGTGCTCCAGGGCATGGACTGCTCCTGTGGGCATGATCTCCTGATTGGGCTGGGTGAAGCGGAGATCGTATTTGGCGATCACATCACCTTTGGGTGTGTGTACGATCCCGGCCTGTCGCACGTAGGGAGCCTGTACTATGGTGTGGTCCAGGGAGAAACTCTCCACGTTCGCTTTCTGCATGACTTCACCTGTTTTCTACTTGATCGATGATTCGGTTGAGCTCATCGAGGAGCGTTTGGATTTTGTCCCCTTTTGCTTCTTGGTTGAGCATCTGGCGGGGAGTGATGTCGCCATTCCAGTAGATCCGGTTGGCGCTGGAGTTGTTGCTGATGGTTGAGCCTTCAAAAGATGCTCCGGCAAATACACCCTTGCTCATGGAGTAGCTGTACATGGCTGCTTTGAGCTGGATGTCTGTGCTGGCTTCCGCCGAGCGGCCCACAGGCCCCGCGGCCATGGAAATATTGCCCCCCAGGGTAATGCGCCCTTCCTGGATACTCTTAATGCCCTCTTCCGTGTTCACAACCAGCACCAGGGAAATGCTCTGCACACCGATCTGCAGTCCGTAGGACAGGCCCTTCATCTCCACGAAATAGGGGCCGTACCAGGTGCCCGTGTCGGGGTCTCGGCGCAGTACTACCCCCTCGCCGTAGCGGCCGCCGATCCCCAAACCGGCCTTAATAACCGAGGGGAAGATGGCGATGCCGTGGGCACTGCGCAGCACGCTGTGCATCTGTTCAGCATCGGGCTGCCCGGCAATCTCCTTGAGTACAGAAGCAGCGCTGGCTAGTAGATCCTCGGGAAGCTCCGCAGCCGCCGCCAGGCCACTGGCCAGCAGCACGATGATCATGGTGAAACACAATAGCTTCCTCATCCCTTTTCCTTCCTTTCTAAGCTTTATTCACTGCTTGGGGCAACCCCGGCTGGAATATACATGGGAAGGAAAGGGGGCCCCAAGCGCATGTCCCGTCTCTACATTCTGATCATCCCTAAAAGGGTGGGGTGGTTCCTATTTGGAGCCTTGATCTCGATGATCCTGCTCGGGCTGTACCACCGCTATCCCTTGGGCCTGCATGCCTTGAGCCTGCTCCACCAGGAGGTGATCTACGATATCATGCTGGACCCAGGCCACGGCGGCATTGACTCCGGGGCCGTAGGCCAGGGTGACATTTATGAGAAAGACTACGTGCTGGATATCGTGCTGCACATGGCCCAGTTGCTGGAGGCCCAGGGCCTCAAGGTGGGCTTGACCAGGGACACCGATCGCGATGTGAGCCACCTGGTGAGCGAAGGAACTCGCCACCGCCGGGACCTCTTGGGCCGTTTCAAGCTCATGAACCAGGCGCAGCTGGGCATGAGCGTCCATGCTAATGCCGCCAAGGACTCCACAGAGTCGGGAGCCATCGTCTTTTACATGCAGGACAGCTACTTGGGCCGCATCTACGCTCAACTGGCCTTAGAGGAGCTGGCCAAGGTCCAGGTGCTCAATGAGCGCACTCCCATACCCCGCAGCACACTGCTTCTGCTCAAGGCACGGCCTCCCGTTGTCCTTGTGGAAGTCGGTTTCATGTCTAATCCTGAGGACCTGGCCAAGCTGGGTGATCCTCAATTCCGCAGGGCGGTGGCGGGCGCTCTCTGCCAGGCCATTTTGCACTTCTGGGAATGGCGCCACGGCGAACAGTCAGAGCCTGGTGCGCAGGTCCTGCAGCAGCCGGTCAACCACCGCGTTGAGTCCCGCTAGAACATCCTCCAGGGTCTGATAGAAGGCTTTGCTCGCCTGCTCGTCAGCCTCATCGGAAATGGCTTGGACGATCAGATAAGGAACTCTGTTCAGGGCAGCCACATGGGCGATGGCAGCAGCCTCCATGTCCGCGCAGAGTGCGGCGGGGAAGAAGCGCAGTATCTCTTCCCTCTGTTCCCGCGAACCCACAAACAGATCACCGGACACCACCAGGCCTTTGTGCACCCTGTGGGCACCCAGCTGTTCTGCGGCCGCAGCAGCCGCCAGCTCCGCCAGGCGCGCATCCGCGGGGAACAAGCTTTCCTGCAGGCGGGGAATCACTCCCCTTGCGTAGCCGAAGCTCCGGGCGTCAAAATCATGCTGCTGAGCTCCGGTGGCAACAACGATGTCCCCTATGCTCACCTGGGGGCTGATGCCACCTGCCACACCGCTGGTTAGAATCACCTGCGGATTGAAATGATCTATGGTATACTGTGTAGCTAGGGCGGCATTGACTTTGCCGATCCCGCAGCGAACAACTACCGCCTCCAGATCGTGGAGCTTACCTCGGTAGATGGGTAAGTGGGCAAAGGGGGTTGCTGCTTCTTGTTCCGCGTGCAGTTTCTGCCGCAGCGCGGCTACCTCTTCGTCCATGGCTGCAATCAGCGCTACATCCACAAACGTCACCTCCGCCTTTAGTCTACCACAAAGTGGGATCCCATGGAAGGTGACTAAATCACAGTGTCGTATTAGTCGCAGTGAAAGGCAGATTGAAGAAGGGAATGATGCAATGGTGAAAGAACTCGTTTTCAATCACAGCTATGCAGAGCCTTTTGTACACGCCCATGAGTTAGAGATGCTTGCGCCTTACGTAAGTGAAGCGCACCGGCAGCTGCACGAGAGGACTGGCCCTGGCAGCTCCTTTTTAGGCTGGCTGGATCTGCCGCTACGGTTTGATCCGGCGGAGCTTCAGCGTATCAAGGAAGCGGCCCAGAAGATCCAAGAACAGTGCGAGGTGCTGATAGTTATCGGTATCGGCGGCTCCTATTTGGGGGCGCGAGCGGTCATTTCCGCCCTAACTCATTCGTTTTATAACCTGCTGGATAAAGAGGTGCGCAAGACACCTCAGATTCTCTTTGCTGGCCATGCCATCAGCGATAAGTATCTGAAGGACCTTCTAGAACTGGTTGCAGAAAAGGATTCTGCGGTCAACGTCATATCCAAATCTGGCACTACCACCGAACCAGCCATCGCCTTCCGCATCCTCCGGGAGGTTTTGGAGGAACGCTATGGGGCGGCGGGAGCCCGGGAGAGGATTTACGTCACAGCGGACGCTGCTTCAGGCGCGCTGCGCCACATGGCGGATCACGAAGGTTACACCAGCTTCGTGATTCCAGACAGCATTGGGGGCAGGTACTCGGTGCTCACCCCTGTGGGGCTGCTGCCCATCGCTGCGGCGGGTGTCGATATCGAAGCCCTGCTGGAAGGCGCCGCGGCGGCCTGCGGTTGGTACGGGCGGCCAAGTCTCCTGGAAAACGGTGCGTACCAGTATGCTGCCCTGCGCAACATCCTTTACCGCAAGGGGAAGAACATCGAGATTCTGGTCAACTATGAACCGTCGCTATTTTTCTTCTGCGAGTGGTGGAAACAGCTCTACGGAGAAAGCGAAGGCAAAGACCACAAGGGTATTTTTCCAGCTAGTGTCAACTTCACCACGGATCTGCACTCGCTGGGGCAGTTCATGCAGGATGGCACCCGCAGCATGTTTGCCACCACAATCTGGGTGGATCAAGCTGCAGCAGAGATCTCGGTGCCTTTCGATCCCGAGGACGAAGACGGGCTGAACTACTTGGCGGGAAAGAGCCTCAGCGAAATCAACGGCAAGGCCTTTCAAGGTACGGTACTGGCTCACACCGACGGCGGAGTGCCCAATTTGGTCGTGGAAGTGCCTGAACTCACTCCTTCTTACTTCGGAGCTCTGATCTACTTCTTCGAAAAGGCCTGCGCTTTGAGCGGTTACCTGTTGGGTGTAAACCCCTTTGATCAACCGGGAGTGGAGATGTACAAGCGGAACATGTTTGCTCTTTTGGGCAAACCGGGCTTCGAAGCTGAGAAGCAGGCCCTGGAAAAACGGCTGAAGTAGGAGGCGGCATGAAGCAGGAACTATACCCACTGACCTTTCATCCGATTTATAAGGAGAAACTCTGGGGAGGCCGGCAGCTGGAAAGAATCTTGGGCAGAACCTTGCCTCCCGGGCCTATTGGCGAAAGCTGGGATGTGGCCGCCCATGCTCATGGAACCAGTGTGGTGGATCGGGGGCCCCTCGCCGGGAAGAACCTGCAGCAGCTGGTGGACGAATACGGTGAGAAGCTGCTGGGCGATCGTTTTTCGGGCTCGGGGACTTTTCCGCTACTGCTGAAACTGATCGATGCCAATGACGATCTGTCGGTGCAGGTTCATCCTGATGATGCTGCCGTGCGCCGGCATGGCGGTGAAGCCTTCGGCAAGACGGAGATGTGGTACATCGTGCACAGCGAACCTGGTGCCTGGATCATCTGGGGCCTCAAGCCTGGCGTGACCAAAGAGAAGTTCGCCCAGGCTGTGGATGGGGGCCGCGAGGCCATCTTGGAGTGCCTGAACAAGGTCTTTGTGCGTCCAGGAGAGGTCTATCCCATCTCGGCCGGGTTGGTGCACGCCTTGGGCGCAGGCTGTCTGGTGGCGGAGATTCAGCAGAACTCAGACACTACCTACCGGGTCTATGACTGGGACCGCGTGGATGCCCAGGGTAAGCCCAGGGAGCTCCATGTGCAGCAGGCCTTGGATGTTATCGATTTCTCTCCCCAAGCACAGGACAAAGCTTACCACCTGGCCCGCTGTGCGCAGTACTTCCAATTTGAGGTGCTGGACAAGCCACAGGGCCTGGTGCTTGACTCAAAAGAGGGGTTTCAGATCCTTACTGCCTTAGGTGGTTCAACGCAGATCGCTTTTCAGGGGGGAGCTGTAGAGCTCGCGGCCGGTCAGTCCTGCCTGCTCCCAGCTGCCCTGGGGAGCTGCACCCTGCATGCAGCAGGTACAATCTTGCGCAGCAGTCCGCCTCGCCCGTAAACGGGTTTGGCGTGAACGTGCTGTGCCTGGAAGGGTGGGTGATAGTGTGATACACAGGCTGTCTCCGTGGCTGCTGGCTGCTTTGCTTGTGGGGCTGGTGCTGGGCGGTAATTCCGGGGAGGCCAGGCCGCTGCAGGTGGTGGCCACGTTTTCTATTCTGCAGGATTTTGTCCAGCAGGTGGGGGGCGAGGCGGTTGCGGTGCAGGCACTGGTTCCTCTTGGGGCCGATCCCCATACCTGGGAACCATCGCCCCGCGACGCAGTTCTATTAGCCAAGGCCGATTTAGTGGTGGCCAACGGGGCGGGATTTGATGATTGGCTTCTGCCCCTGGTGCAGGGGGCGGTCCGACCTGGTGTTCCCGTGATCCTCCTTGCTGAGGAGGGGATGTCCCTGCTGGCAGGCGGACACGGAAACCACGGGCACGAGCATGCGGCCGATCCTCACCTCTGGCTAAGCGTAGCCAACGCGGTGGCTTATGTGGAGCGGATCGCGGATGTGCTGCGCGAACTTCGGCCTGAGCAGGAGGCTTACTTCGCCCAGCGGTCGGGCGACTACACGACGCGATTATGGGCGCTGGATGAGAAGCTGGAGAAGGAACTGGGCAGGATCCCCGCGGAAAACAGAGTGATCGTCACATATCACAATGCCTTCAGTTATCTTGCTGAACGCTACGGCTTTTCCGTTGCTGAGTTTCTGGTGGAAAACCCGGAGGCTGAACCCAACCCCAGGGAGCTGGGCCGCCTGGTGGGACTGCTGCAGAGTTTGGGAAGGCCAGTGGTCTTCACAGAACCGCAGCTCACCAGCGGAACCCGGTATATGCAGACCTTGGCCAGGGAGGCGGGGGCGCAGGTGTTTACTCTCTACAGCGACAGCCTCACCGCTGAGGTGCCCACGTATATTGACATGATGGAACACAACTTACAGGTATTATTGGAGGCCTTGCAGTAATGGTGCCCAACACTGACCTTGCCTTGGAAATGCGGGGTGTCACAGCAGGTTATCAGGATAAGGTTGTGCTGCATGCAGTGTCCTGGCAGGTGCCGCGGGGCACCCTAGCTGCGGTGATCGGCCCCAACGGGGGCGGCAAGTCGACCCTGCTCAAAACTGCGGTGGGGCTGCTCAAACCCTTCAGCTTTCAAACACTCAGCCTCTTGGGGCAGAGCCCCCAGGAGGGGAGAAAAAGAGCCGCCTATCTTCCCCAACGGGAAGAAGTTGACTGGGGTTTTCCCATAACCGTGCTGGAAGTAGTGCTCCAGGGGCGGCTGGTGAGGAAGGGCTGGCGGGGCCGGCTCCGGCGTGAGGACTACGCGAAGAGCAGGGAGGCTCTGGAGTTTTTTGGTATAGCCGGCCTGGAAAAGGCCCAGATCGGAGCCCTGAGCGGAGGACAGCGCCAGAGGGTGTTTCTAGCCCGGGCGGTGGTGCAGGAAGCCGACCTCATTCTGCTGGACGAGCCTGCTGCCGGTTTGGACGCTCAGGCCCAGCACGAATTAGCGGACCTGTTCGTGGCTCTGCGCAGGGCGGGAAAGACCATTATCGCAGCAACCCATGACTTGGATTGCCTGACGGAATGCTTTGACCAGGTGCTGGCGCTGAACGGACAGGTTCTGGCCGCAGGTGAACCGGGCCACGTGCTGACCGAGGAGACCCTGGTTAGGCTGTTTGCCCGGCACTTCCCGAAAGTCGGCGCCGGTGGGGAGGTCATCGTGCATGAACCTTGAGTTGGTTTTCGAGCCTTTGCAATACAGCTTTATGGTGCGCGCCTTTCTCGGGGTGAGCCTGGTGGCCGTTATTGCCGCCATCATCGGCACCTTTGTGGTGCTCAAAGGCTTGGCTTTCCTAGGCGATGCCATCGCCCACACGGCCTTTACGGGGATTGCCGTGGGTCTTCTGCTGGGCATCAGCATCCACCTCAGTGCGTTTTCCTTTGCCCTCTTAACGGCTCTGGGAGTGGTGTTTTTGACCCGCATTTCCCAGGTGAGGAACGATACGGCTCTGGCCATCCTGTTCACCGGCGTATTCGCCCTGGGAATCGTGCTGCTGTCCACCAGCCCGGGGTTTGTGGGGGATCTGAACAGCCTGCTGCTCGGTTCGGTGCTGGCCATTCAAGCGGGAGACATCGCGGTGATTGCTTCCTTTGCCCTGCTGCTGCTCTTGGTTTTGTCTGTGTTTTTCCCCCAGTTCGTTTTGGTTTCCTTTGACCCGGTGGGGGCAGAGGCTGCGGGGTTTCCAGTGGTGGTGTTCCAAAGCCTGCTGCTGATTCTCACCGCCGCGGCCATTGTCATCTCCATCCAGGCTGTGGGAGTGGTGCTGGTAGTGGCCTTGCTGATCACGCCCGCGGCTACAGCGGGGCTGCTCACCAAGAGGCTGAAGGCGCAGATGGTGATCTCTGGCGTATTCGGTTTGGTGTCTTCATTGTTGGGGTTGTACATTTCCTACTTTTTCGGCGCTCCGCCAGGAGCCACCGTGGTGCTGGTGGCCACGCTGCTTTTTGCTGTGGTGTTGGTTGTTCAGAAGCTGCGGCGACCGGGAGGAAA